>JADMKR010000244.1 GCA_015478765.1 Flavobacterium sp. | reverse complement strand
CCGAAACATCGGGCTGGGGTTCTGAAATCAGTTTGCGCTACGGAGCCTTCCTGGAGCAACTCGAATTCATAGCCGATATCGAATACCGGCGAGATAAGGTTGAATATCCCGCATACGATATAAAACGCAGCGGAATGAGCCGAACGGTGCTCGGAGCCAAATACCTGTTTTATGATCCGCATAAAAAAAGGATGAACGAGAAGCCAAATCTTTACAGCTGGAAGGCCAACAATAGTTTCTCCTGGAAAAGACTCATACCCGCAATTGGATTTTATGCCGGCGTAAACTTCAACCTTGGAGAAAATGATTTCACCTACAAGGATGACCCGTCAATTTCGCCAAAGTTGATGCTAATTACCCAAAGCCAGTTCGGTAAAAATGTATTTGTAGCCAATATAATTTCAGAACGACTGAACAGCGATGATCCAACATGGTCTTACATTGCCACGCTCACGCACGGATTCAGCGAAGAATGGTCTGGTTTTATCGAAAATCACGGAATAAAAAGCAGTAATTACAGCGATTTTATTTTCCGCGGCGGTGCAGCATATCTACTGGCGGAGAACTTTCAATTAGACGCTTCAGTAGGTTTCAGCACTAAAAACACACCCTCGATAATGACAGCCGCGATCGGATTTTCGTGGCGCTTCGACAAAGATTATATGCCGTCGATACTTCCATCGGCCGATGAGGAAAAAACCGGCGAGAAACCCAAAGAGAAGAAAAGAAAAGACGAAGTTGAGACTGAATAAACTGAGCAAATGATTACCATTACCGAGGCCAAAACTAAAAGCGAACTGAAACAGTTCATCAAATTTTCCTTTACATTATATAAAGATAATCCGAACTGGATTCCGCCTTTAATCAGTGACGAACTTGAATCTTTCGATAAAAAAATCAATCCGGTTTTTGAATCGGCCGAAGCTTATTTTTACCTCGCCTGGCGCGATGGGAAAATTGTTGGAAAAATCGCGGCCATCATCAATTGGGACGAGGTGAACAAGCAACATAAAAAGAAAGTCCGCTTTGGATGGTTTGATGTAATCGACGATATCGAGGTCACAAAAGCACTCTTGCAAAAAGTCTATGATTTGGGCCAAGCAAACGGGATGGACCATGTGGAAGGTCCGATGGGGTTTTCCAATCTAGATAAAGTAGGCGTACTTACAAAAGGTTTCGATCAAATTGGCACCATGATCACCTGGTACAATAATGAATATTATATGCACCATTTCGAGCAGCTAGGTTTTCAGAAAGAAAAGGAATTCATTGAAAGCGTATTTCCATTTGCAAACGTGAAAGAGGAAATGTTTGTAAAAGCCAACGATTTCATTAAACGACGTTACGGGCTGACTGAAATCAATTTCACCAAAACCAGCGAAGTTGTCCCTTACATCGATAAAATGTTTGATTTATTTAACCACACATACGCGCATCTCGCCTCATTTGTAGCCGTCAATGACGTTCAAAAAGAATATTTCAAGAAAAAATACATAGATCTCATCAATCCTGAATACATCAAATTTGTTGAAGATAAAAATCGCAAGGTTATCGCCTTTAGCATCGTGATGCCGTCATATTCCGAGGCGCTGAAAAAAGCAAATGGAAGTTTGTTTCCATTCGGATGGTGGCATTTAATGCGGGCAAAGAAACATTCCAAGGATGTAATTTTTTATCTGATAGGAATCGATCCGGAATATCAGAATAAAGGAGTGACCGCTATAATCTTCAAGGAATATTTTGATTCTTTTACTAAAAGAGGCGTTCAGACATGTATTAGAACACCGGAACTTGACGAAAACAATGCTATCCACAACCTCTGGAAAAACTTCGAGCCCATTATCCACAAAACACGGTGTACTTATCGCAAAGATTTATAACCTGTCGATATCCGGTTTAACCGTGAAATAGGTGAAAATAATTCAGTCCACAATCTTTGGAAGCAGTTCGATCCGCTAATACACAAAACGCGATGTATCTACTGCAAAGACTTATCGATTTTCAAATCATTACAGTCAGATAACACCAATACGAGCGAGTTATCAAAATTGACACTGGCACGGTTCTCAAAAACCTGTTTGCCGTTTTTCATAACGACCGGCCCATAACCGCTGATCAACGAATCTCCTCTTCGGATAAATATTTCCTCACGGATTGAAATTAGTCCTTCCGATTGGAATTCATATTCTGTTCGAAGTGTATCACCGATAAATATTCCCGTAAACGTTCCTGTATTTCCGTCTCGCTCGAACCAGTGATAGATCAAATCTCCCGTAACCGAATCACCGACACGGTGCATGCGCATCTCAATCGTATCGCGGCCGGAATAATTCACGAAGCATTCGGCAGCGCGCTCCTGGGTTTCACTCGGCAGCTCAACGGCTTCATTGGGCCCAGATTCTTTACAGGAAATCAATAACGTACAAATCAGCAAAACCGGAATAAATTTCATAGGATTCTAGTTTTTTAGCCATAAAAAAGCCGCTTGACAAGCGGCTTCAAAATTATTTTTCATCGGATACGTCTACTGTTCGTTCAGCGGCATATTTGGCATAGGTTCCATTTTCAAGTTTTTCCCTAACTGCTTCAAATGCCTCCAGCGTTTGCGTGATATCTTCAAGGGTATGCGATGCAGTTGGAATCATTCGCAGTAATATGATACCTTTCGGAATAACCGGATATATAACAATAGAAAGGAAAATGTGGTAATTCTCACGAAGATCATTAACCAGCATCATCGCTTCGGGAACATTGCCCTTCATATAAACAGGAGTAACGCATGTATTTGTATCGCCAATATCAAATCCGCGATCTCTCAATCCGTTTTGAAGCGCATTGACATTTTCCCAAAGTTTATCTTTCAATTCGGGCATTGACCGCAGCATTTGTAGGCGTTTCAGCGAACCGACGGTTTGAATCATCGGTAGTGCTTTGGCAAACATCTGCGAACGCAGGTTATATTTTAAATAATCAATAATCGCTTTGTCGGCAGCTACGAAAGCCCCAATATTGGCCATTGATTTTGCAAATGTCGAAAAATACACATCGATATCATCCTGTACACCCTGCTCCTCACCTGCTCCGGCTCCGGTTTTCCCAAGAGTCCCGAATCCGTGTGCATCGTCAACCAAAAGTCGGAAATTGTATTTTTGCTTCATAGCCACAATTTCCTTCAGTTTACCTTGTTGCCCGCGCATCCCAAAGACACCTTCGGTAATGAAAAGGATTCCGCCTCCGGTTTCCTCTGCCATTTTGGTAGCACGCTGGAGATTTTTCTCCATGCTTTCCAGGTCATTGTGCTTATATGTAAATCGTTTCCCGATGTGAAGCCGCACGCCATCAATAATGCACGCATGTGAATCCACATCATATACGATAATATCGTTTTTGGTAACCAATGCATCAATGATCGAAACCATTCCTTGATATCCGAAATTCAGCAGATAACAGGCTTCTTTCATTACGAATTCGGCCAGTTCATTTTCCAGCTGTTCGTGTGCCTCGGTCTGACCGCTCATCATTCGCGCTCCCATTGGATAGGCAGCACCATATTTTAGGGCTGCATCGGCGTCAGCTTTCCTCACTTCGGGATGGTTTGCCAAACCCAAATAATCGTTGATGCTCCAGTTAAGGATTTCCTTTCCGTGGAACATCATTCGCGGACCCAGCTCACCTTCCAGTTTCGGGAAAACATAATATCCTTCGGCCTGCGACGCCCATTTACCAAGCGGTCCTTTATTTTTCTGAATTCTGTCGAATAAATCTTTTACCATAATAATTCGTAATTCTGCTGTAATTCGGTAGTTTTCGAAATGCGTGGCAAAAATAATTATTTAAACCGTACCGCAGTATCGATTTGCATTTTATTTTTGAGAGGTTGCCGTGGCGAACGACTGATCCCGACGGTATTGATGGCTACAGGATAAAATCTGTATCTTTGGTGCAAAAATAAATATATGCCTGACGGAGTAGAACATAAACTGGCGGTATTGATCGACGCCGATAACGTACCTTACAGCAACGTTAAAGGTATGATGGAGGAAATTGCCAAATATGGCACTCCTACCACAAAACGAATTTACGCCGACTGGACCCGGCCAAATTCAGGCGGATGGAAAAATGTATTGTTGGAACACGCCATTACTCCGATACAGCAATACAGTTATACTTTCGGAAAAAATTCGTCGGATTCTGCCATGATAATCGATGCGATGGACTTACTGTATTCCGAAAAAGTGGATGGTTTTTGTATAGTTTCGAGCGATAGCGACTTTACGCGACTTGCCGTGCGATTGCGGGAATCGGGAATGAAAGTTATCGGAATGGGTGAGAAGAAAACGCCCAAGCCCTTTATAGCAGCCTGCGATCGCTTTATATTCATCGAAGTCCTCGACGGCGCTGTGAAGAAAAAGAAACCGGTCAAAACTGTAGAGGCCGAGCAAAAAGCAAATGTGAAAGCTACTCAGAAAGCAGCCGATAAAGCAACCCAAAAGGTATTGCAGAAAATCGATGAACCCACTATTGAATTAATCGAATCGACTATCGAAGATATTGGCGACGACGACGGCTGGGCATTCCTGGGCGATGTCGGGAATCTGATCGTGCGTAAGAAACCCGAATTCGACCCGCGAAGTTTTGGCTTCACTAAACTGACTCCGATGCTGAAATCGCTTACCGACATTCTCGAGATCGATGAGCGCGAGTCGGACAAGAGAAACGTAAAACATGTATTCGTACGTCTGCGATATAGCTAACAGTGCAAACTTCAGGAAAAATTTTGTAACAAATTCAAATCGGTTTTTTCCCATTTTTGTAAAAAACATAGAGATGAAAACTACATACAGAATTTTAGGCGTTTTGCTCATCACAGCATTCGCATCTTGCAATCAGTCCAACAGCGAAGGACAAACCACACCCGAAGGAACAACTGTAACAAACCGTGTCAATTCAGATATGGAACAGCACCGCGCACCGGCGGGAACCGACAGTATTGTGAGCCCCGGCAATAATGCTTCCGACTTTAAAACAGACAATGGCCAAGGAACTAATACCGATGCCAATATGCAAAACCAGGGAAGCACACATGGGAAATCGACCACGTCGGGTGATAACGGAACCGGCAATTGAGTTAGGTTACTGTTAATTTTAAAATCTCAGCAGCCAGTTTACTTTTAAGTTTTGATCCTATATATTAAATAATTTCAATATTGATTCGGTTTTAACTTTTTCTTAGTACCTTTAAACCTTGAAATAGAGCTATTTGAGCTTTATTGTAAGCGAAATGGTACAAATGAGCACAAGTAAAATCATATTGACCGATGATGATGCAGATGACCGCATTATTTTTAGTGATGCATTTCGCGAACTTCACATTGAGAATGATCTGCAAATGTTTCCGGACGGTATCGAACTTATGGATTACCTAAATAAGACAACCGACCTGCCTGAAATTTTATTTTTAGATTTAAATATGCCGAAAAAAACAGGCATAGATTGTTTGCTCGAAATTCGGGCAATTGAAAAGCTACGCGATCTGACGGTTGCGATTTATTCCACCTCCGCTTCTACAAAGGATATTGAGGAAACGTTTATAAAGGGCGCGACTATCTATATAAAGAAACCGTGTGATTTTCAGCGGTTGAAAGCTATGATCCGCGATGTTGTCTACCGCCGTGGGCAAGGTGGACGACAGCCCATCAACAGGGATACATTTCTCTTGGGAAGTTAAAATAAAATATATGCCAAAAAAAGACACAATCGTTCTGATTGAAGACGATAGCGATGACAAGGTCATTTTTGAAATGATCACACGGGAACTCGGCTATGAAAATGAAATAAAATGGTTCACCAATTCAGAGGATGCAATGAATTTTCTATGCGCGCCCCATGACGCATTATTTCTTATTTTCTGCGATATTAATCTGCCTGGCAGGAGTGGCCTGCAGTTGAAAAAGGATATTGATGCCATTCCATATCTGAGAAAAAAAAGCATTCCGTTTTTATTCTATTCCACCAATGCCTCGCAAGAAGAAGTAGATACCGCTTATACCCAAATGACAGTACAAGGTTTCTTTCTGAAAGGTCATGACTATAACAAGATCAAAGTACTGCTAAAAACAATTTATGACTATTGGTCGGCGTGCAGACATCCCAATATGCAATAATTATCGCTTCAGTGCAAAGTGGGCCCGAAATTCACGGGTCTGCGATATACCATTAGCATCGATCTCGGCGAACTCGACCACAAACCAATAATCGGTTGATGGCAATTCGCGGCCGTTATACTTGCCATCCCAGCCATGGTCCATCGGTGACATTTGCTTTATCAGTTTTCCGTGGCGATCGAATATGTATATCTTCGAGTCACTTTGGTTAACATGCTTGAGATTCCATAAATCATTGTTGCCATCACTATTAGGGGTAAAGTATTTCGGATAGCCAAACACAATTACTTCTTTGGTAACATCGGTACAATTATCGACATCGGTAATCGAAACCTGATGAACGCCTGCCGGGACATTGTAAAATACATTCGACATTTGAAAACCACCGTCATTCAATTGATATAAAAATGGACCGGTTCCGCCAGAAATCAAAACTGTCAGCGTACTTGTATCGGTGAACGATTGGCTTACACTGGCCACGAAATCCTCCACTGTATCTGAATTTGTGACTATTGCGGTGGCCGTTGGTGCTGTACAGCCAGTTACGCTATTGGTTACCGAAACCGAATAACTTCCGGGTGCGTGGGCAATATACGTATTGGAAGTAGCATTTGGGATAGTTTGATTATTCACCATCCAGACGAAATCGTACCCGTTATTTGGAACTCCGGTCGAGAGAACCGCCGGGCGGAAAACCAGGCCATTGGGATCGGTACAAATTACGGCATCATTTAAAATCGGATTCGGCAATGGTAAGATAGCTACGCTGGTCGTCACCGTTTCAGGCTCGCAACCTCCCGCCCACGGAATTTCATACACAATATTGTAAGTGCCCGGTTCACTACCGGCAGGATTGATGGCGCCGCTGTTGGCATTTATACTTAAGCCGATGGGTGTCGACGAAAATATTCCGCCGCTATAAGCCGCCGTGCCGCTTAATGCAACTGACTGCAAGGCTGTAACCGAATGGCAAAACGGACCGGAATATGAAATAGCCGCTGTAGGCATTGCGGTAACAGCAACAATTGTAGTGACCGGAATCGCCGGACAGTTGCCGGTTGCAGGAATCATGTAAGTAATTGTATAGGTACCCGGAATATTATTAGCCGGGATGAAAGCACCTGTAGCCGAATCGATGGCCAATGACGCGGGTGCTGCAGTAAAAAATCCTCCGGTGAAATTTCCGGTGCCGGCCATAGCAGGAACCACCGATGATGTCATATCGTTACAAAAAGCCGGTTGGCCAAAATCGATGATTGCAGTAGGCTGCGGCTCAATATCAACGGTGGTCGTAAAATTTACAGCGGGGCAACCCACACCTGGAATCTCATAACTAACCGTATAAATGCCCGGTTGGCTATTTGATGGGATAATGGAACCTGTAGCAGTATTTAGAGATAAGCCGGCAGGAGACGCCGAGAAAGTTCCGCCTGTCATATCGCCCGAACCATTGATCACAACCGACTGCGGATTGGAAACTGTGGTGCAGAATGCCGGCATCGAATAGTTCATAGCGCCCGTTGGAAGCGTTATTATTGTCACGGAAGTCGTGGCAGGATCGATGGTACAGTCATCGGTAGTAGGAACAAGATATCGCACCGTGTATGTCCCGGCAGTGCTTAACAGTGGGTCGATGGCTCCGGTGGCCGGATCAATTACCAATCCCGGCTCGGATTCAAAAATGCCGCCCTGATACAAATAGGTTCCCGTCAATGTAACATTTTGCAGCCCGGCATTGGAACACATCTGGGTAGTTCCATACGTGATGGCGGCCGTTGGCGGTTGGTAAACGGTCACCGAATGTGACGTGGTGCTCGAACATCCAAGCGAATTCGAAATCGTAAAGGTCACGTTGTAGGTACCAACGCCGGCGAAAGCATGCGACGGGTTCTCATCGGTTGACGTTCCGCCGTCGCCGAAGTCCCAGTGAAAACCGTCCAGATTGACATTGCCGGGATTATCGGTGGTATTGGTAAATTCAGCATTGTTGTAACAGGTGTTGACTATGTCGAAATCGGCCGTTGGATCGATCAGTTCCAAAACTGTTGAGATACTCACTGTACATCCGGTGACCGATGTTAAAAGACAATCATAAAACAATCCTTGCGTTGGATCGTCAACTAAAATAGACTGAGTTGTTTCACCCGTACTCCATAAATACTCAAATCCGATTGGAGCGGTGAGCATCGCACTGAAGGATCCTGAGCAATAACTAGAGTTAATTGCCAACGGTGAACTGTAGGCGTCGACATAAGCGTAGCCGAAATGGCCGCTTTGCGAACAGTCGCCTGTGGCAAATTCGATGGTAACCGTCTGACCTATATAAGCGCTCAAATCCAGGCCTACCGTCGTCCAGTCTTTATACCGTATACTCGGTTCACATGTTTGAAATCCCGGGATGTCACCACTGGCAACCACGGTATATTCCCCGCAGACGGGATCGATCAACTGACCGGCCGAGTTAACAACACTGATTTGAAATCGGGGCTGTGCGGGTGCGTCATGCGCCGGATCCTCCAGAACCACGGCATATTTGTAAATGAATAGAGCACTTTGTGTGGTCACTGAAATCGAATAGCTTAGCTTCTCTGCCTCCGAGCCGGTGAGATCGTTCCCAACCCTGGCTGAATACAAACCTCCGGGCGCCACCACAGTAACGTTATTACAGGTATTTGGATCGGTGCCGGTTCCGCTCATAATTGTATGGCGTCCATTGATGATACCAGTGTTAGCGGTTGTAATCGGACAACAATACCCGATTTTACCTTCCCATCCTGTAAAATCCCCTAGTTCAAAATCGGCATTAACCTGTGCAGATGCAGGCAAAATGAAACTGCTGCAAACGAGAAAACAACAAAGTAATTTCTTCATAAATGTCGGATAGGAAAATGTAATGCGGGTCAAACATAATAATAAATAATCAAATTAACATTTTGTTAAGAAAAATAAATAATGTTAGGATGCATAAATTATTGTGAAAGGTATGATTGCTTAATCGCAAATATCATAATCATTCTTACCTTTAAGTGATTGTAAAATAATTAATTATGAAAAATGCTACTTACTTACTTCTGGGCGCATCTTTTTTACTGTTAAGCTGCGGAGACAAATCGGCTTCCAATGGCAATACGGCTGCAAATGATACCATTACCGAAAATCTTCCGCCGGTAGAAACAAATCCCAAGGTTACAGATCTCTCACCTGCTTTTGCCGGACAAACACGCATTCCCGGCGTCAGGACAGAAACGCCTTATGAGGCGCGCATAATCACTAAAGATCTGGCAAAACCCTGGAGCGTAAAATCTTTACCCGACGGACGATTACTCATTACCGAAAAATCGGGAGCAATGCGAATTGTATCAAAGGATGGCGATATTGGAAAGCCCTTGGCGGGGCTGTTACCCGTGGATGATAAAGGTCAGGGCGGATTACTGGACGTATGCTTAGATCCCCAGTTCCCTACAAATAGAATGATATACTGGACATTTTCCGAAACCAGACCGGGCGGAAATCTCACCGCAGTTGCCAAAGGCAAATTGTCTACCGATGAAAATAAAATTGAAAATGCCACTGTAATTTATAGGGCGATTCCGGTATATGATGGCGACAAACATTACGGTTCCAGAGTAGTGTTTGATGGTAAGGGTAATCTATATGTCAGTACCGGCGAACGATCGGATATGGAGACAAGGCCGTTGTCACAATCCTTGCAATCAGCGTTGGGAAAAGTGATCCGAATTACTACTGATGGCAAAGCTGCCTCAGGTAATCCTTCGATTTCACAAGATGCTTTGCCTGAAATCTACTCATACGGCCACCGAAATCCGCAGGGACTGGCGATTCACCCAGCCACCGGCGATCTCTGGCTTAGCGAAATGGGACCCAAAGGAGGCGATGAAATAAATTTGGTTGCAGCCGGCAAAAATTATGGCTGGCCCATAATTACCTATGGTGTTGAGTACAGCGGAAAAACCATTGGCGAAGGAATATCCCAAAAAGAAGGAATGGAACAACCTGTATATTATTGGGATCCCGTCACCTCTCCCAGCGGCATGACATTTTATAGCGGTGGCGCCATGCAGGAGTGGGACAATAATCTATTCATTTGCGGACTGAGCGGCCAGCATATAATGAGAATCGTACTGGAAAATAACAGAGTTGTAGGCGAAGAAAGGCTTCTCGAGAACGAAGGCGAACGATTCCGCGATATTACCCAAGGCACAGACGGCTCGCTTTATGCCGTAACAGATTCGGGCCGACTGTACCGTATCAGCAAAAAATAATCAGGAAAAAGTAAGATGGGCGATATTGTTATGAACAGTGTCGCCTTCTATCTGCAGATTTTCATTTTGCATGGCCGCGATCGCTTTGACGAAGATCAGATCGGGATCATTTTCTAAAATTTCACGTGTAGAATCATCGACATTCATCACGATTGTCACAAAGGTTGCAGGAGCAATAATTTCCGCGTCCCGGTCGTGTAGTTGATCCACGAAGTCACCGTCTCCGTCGTCCTGTATAATCTTGTCGAATTCTGCTGAGCGGTTACGCAGTCGCTGCACTATTTCGGCAAAAATCTCATTTTTGG
>JADMKR010000243.1 GCA_015478765.1 Flavobacterium sp. | reverse complement strand
CAATTATCTCCGAAAAAGTTGTTGCAGAGAATTGCAATTGCCTGACTATGCTTCCGACTACGACAATCATCAGATACATTCCCGTAAAACTACCGCAAGCCGCACCCAATACATACACATATCGGCCGCCGTTCTGCATTGTGATGTATTTATGATTCAGCAAGTAGACGTTCCATCCACTCCAAAATAAAATCTGCATCATATTCATGGAGCTCAGCAAAACTCCGAGTACGAAATTGGACTGACCCGTAATAGTGCCGAAATTCGGCGATTCCAGCAGCAAATCGCTGCTTTGATAAAAAACGAGTGCCAATATCAGCAAGAATACAATCGAAATGACACTGAACGTTTTTGCCAATCGAACTTTGGTCAGCAATGTATCGGCCAGTTGCAGCGTGGCGTAAATTACAACGCCTTCGATGACAACAACGCCTAAGATAAACTGCATTGTCGGTTGAACACCGTATTGTGTATAGAGCGCAGTTCCAATCAATACAAGATATCCCATGGGGATAGTTCCCATGAAACTGATTAGAAACCCCGCCGCCATATTTTTCAGATTACGCAGCATCTCAAAACTTCAGAATTTTGGCATTGTGCTTAAAGTGATTCCTGATTTCCTGCATACCTTGTTTAAAATTTAGATAAGGCGCGCCCGAATCGCGGTTCGCTTTACTGACGAGATACATCAAGTTGATATGCCGAAGCAACTCTTTCCAGGCAAACCACAGCGAATGACGCGGATCGTAAATATGGGTAGGTTCGCTGGCCGCTCCATTGATTTCCACTATCATAAAGTTGCGTTTTTGCTCGAGTTCTTCGATCGTATTGTACATTATGTCGAGCCGCCCAAAACAGAATCCGGATACCTGCGAACAAATTTCGTCGAACGCGCGTTCAAGTTGTGGTGTTTTCCAATGGCTCACATCGGTGAACTTAGCGCCGCGGATATGGTTGCCGTACGGTACCAAATTCATCCGTTGGTTCAGCGGCAAAATTTCAAGCAGCCGTTGTCCATATTCCCGGCGTAGGGGGGTAATTTGCAGTTCAAATCGCGGAATTTGACAGATCAATTCCTCAATATTCGAGTACCCATCGCCGGTCACAGTTACCAGTTCCTTATTGACGATTCCGGTAATTTTACCCGTACTGCCTGGTAACTTTACATAAAAAACACCAATCTCATTTGGATATGGGATTTGATTTTGAATCAGGTAATCAAATGTCGCCCGCTCGTGATAATCTTCGAGCTCCTTTTCGTCATTGATCTTCTTTACTGCCGATCCGCGCAGGCCAATGTCGGGTTTGGCAAAAAAAGGATAATCGATTTGATGTGCGTTGAGCAATTTTGAGATTTCCACCAGAGGAACGTCGGAACGCACCAATATAGTCGCGGGATAAAATAGCGGCGGAATCAATTGGTAAATGTCGAATTTGGACTCCATTACGAAGCCGCCGTTCTTCATTCCGGGATTGGCCGCATTAAAAAAAAACAAAGATCTGGCGCGAATCGACAGCCAAATCCAATAAAAATATACCGGCAGATACACAATATGCATAGGCCAATATTCCCAGTGGATCAATTTATGCCAAACTAATCTCAAGTGGCCAAAGTGTTACTGCCAAGGTTGTTATCGTACATTTGATCATTGACCAAATCCAGATGTTTTAAATTAATTTCATTCTTTCCGATGATGGCCTGCGTGATACTGAGGGTTTTCAAAACACCCTGTCTATTGATGACAAGGCCGTTTTGCTCGTCGTGTACTTCGGTGTTCATATGGAAATCCATCATAAGGCCGGGAGTAATTCGCGGATTTTGCACCATGAACTCCGAAAACAACCTCGATCTCTTTTCACGTACTGTTTCGGTGTACAAAGGCGATGACGACCATATATGTGGTTTTTCTGTCGGAAGCTGGATACTATCTTTTGCAATTCCGTCCCATCGCAGTTGGTACAGTTTGTAATTCTCAAACAAAACAATAGTGAAAGGCTCGATATTGTCGAGGTCCAGGTGATCCCAGCAATGTAAAATGGGCTCAGACTCGATTAAATCGGTCACAACCAATCCGCGGCTCCTACGATAATTCGCTTTTCGCACGTGTTTTTGCGCAGCGCCGTTCAAAAGAACAATGGTGGCACCGTCATCTCGGGTCACAAACCAGGTCCCGCCCGATTGTGGGTCTTGCGGAAAGACAATTTTTTTACTGTTTACCGTTTTGGCAATAGGTGGAAGCGCACGCCGAAGCACATGTTCATCGCGGTTCGATGTGATTACGAATCCACTTTCAGCGGCGACAAAACTTACTGTGCACATCTATTTCTGTATTCAATGGTGGATCGTGCAACCCCAAAATCACGGTCGGCGGTAATGCCGAGTTGTATCATTGCGACCTTTATTAGTGCCTGATGATGGATACAATGTTCCAGGTTATATAACAATTCGCGATGATAATTACTTTGGATTTGGACCGATTCAGATCCAACTACCTGCTCTAGTATCAAATCGCGATTCGCCACCTCAAGCTTTTCGAGGACGGAACCGATGGCATCGATAGCAGTCGCGGTTTCGGATTGCAGTGCTTGATCGCGAGGCCGCTTATCATAGTTGACAACATTGCCGGAGGGTTGGTGTAAACATTGAAGCATTTCGACCATATGGCGGGTATGTTCGCCAATGGATGCGCCGCTTAAGACTTCAAATTGTTGCGCGTATTGCCGATCAGACAATCGCCGCAACAACGTTATCAGTTCATTTAAGTTGTGAGAAAGGGCGTGTAACATGGATTTGCCGCAATTGGTTTTTAGTAAAATTAGGAATTTATTGGTTATCAGCTTTGGGCAAATAAACTTAAATGTGGATGCGTTAGCGATTGCAGCGGCATCCTTTCATGGCGCGCCAGCGAAATGAAAGATACAGCGGAAAGCGCGACCCGGCGAAAAAACGTGATTTACGCAAAGATATCTTGCCGGGAAACGCCCAAAAAATTTGAACAATGATAAGATAAACTTAAAGAACTTTCATGCGCGGTGCGGATTAGCTAACTTGGGGTAACAATTAAAAACGAGAACGATGAAAAAGATAATGATATTGGCGGCACTCGCCTTGGGATTTGGGTATGCAGCGCATGCGCAGACAACTACCAAGACGCAAACTACCGAGACCACAACCAGGAAAGTGGTTACCAAAGAGTATAAATCGGTTGACAAAAATTCACTTCCGGTGCGGACGATCGAGAAAATAGGTGCCAAATACGGCGGGCATTCGATTGTCGAAGCTCATAAGTCGACTGATGGCGAATACAAGTTAGTTCTTCGGAAAGACGGCAACGACAAAGTTGCCTACTTCAATAAAAAAGGTGAATTCCTGAGAGAAGATTAGAAAGTAAGAAGCCCGGTAAATCCGGGCTCTTTATTGTTTTGCTTTACGATTTACTGTAATATACTTCGCGAGATCACGATCTTTTGGATTTCGGAGGTTCCTTCGTAAATCTGTGTAATCTTGGCGTCACGCATGAATCGTTCAACGTGGTATTCCTTGACGTATCCGTTTCCACCATGTATCTGGACAGCTTCGATCGCCGTATCCATAGCCACCTGGGATGCGAATAATTTCGCCATCGCGCCGCTCAAATCATAATTATTGCCCTGGTCTTTATCCCATGCGGCTTTCATGCAAAGGTGACGGGCCGCTTCGATGTTGACGGCCATGTCGGCCAGCTTAAAAGCGATCGCCTGATGCTGTGATATTTCTTTTCCGAAAGCTTTGCGCTCTTTCGAATATTTCAATGCCAATTCGTAAGCACCCGATGCGATTCCGAGGGCCTGTGATGCGATACCGATACGACCTCCAGAAAGTGTTTTCATGGCGAATTTGAATCCGAAGCCGTCTTCGCCTATGCGGTTTTCCTTCGGAACTTTTACATCAGAAAACATCAGTGAATGTGTATCGGATCCGCGGATGCCTAATTTTTGCTCTTTGGGGCCGACTTCAAATCCTGGCATGTCGCGCGTCACGATCAACGCGTTGATTCCCTTGTGCTTTTTATCGACGTCGGTTTGTGCAATGACAAGATAAACCGATGCTGTATTTCCGTTGGTGATCCAGTTTTTGGTACCGTTCAATAGATAATGGTCGCCCATATCGATTGCGGTTGTTTTTTGCGAAGTCGCATCGCTTCCGGCTTCTGGCTCTGAAAGACAGAACGCACCTATTTGCTCGCCCGATGCCAGTTTTGGCAGGTATTTTTGCTTTTGTTCTTCATTGCCGAATGCCTGGATTCCCCAGCACACCAACGAATTATTGACCGACATAACGACCGAAGCAGATGCGTCAACCTTAGAGATTTCTTCCATAGCAAGAACGTAGGAGATCGTGTCGAGTCCGCTTCCGCCATATTTAGGATCGACCATCATGCCCATAAAGCCGAGTTCGCCCATTTTTTTAATATGTTCCGTTGGAAAAATTTGCTTTTCATCTCGTTCGATAACACCCGGAAAAAGTTCGTTTTGAGCGAAATCCCTCGCGGCTTGCTGAACCATTAAGTGTTCTTCGGTCAGAGTAAAATCCATATTTTATGTATAAATGAAAGTTATTATAACAGCTGTAAAATCGGCTCAAAGATACTTTTTATATATCAAAATTTCAATTTTGATTCGTAATTTTGAACGATGCGCAAACAAACCTACAACGTTATCGGAGTGATGTCGGGTACTTCGCTTGACGGAATAGATCTCGCCGAGATTAAATTGATCTTCAGCGATGGCAAGTGGACATTTGAGATTTCCCAAACCGAGACCGTCGCCTACGAGGACTCATGGCTGGAGATTTTACGCAGCGCATCCTCTTTAGATCAAAACCCGTTAGCTGAACTTGATACCGACTACACGACTTTACTTGCATCGGTAATCAAATCGTTTGTTGATAAAAATAACCTCGTCAACATCGATGCTGTTTGTTCGCATGGTCACACTGTGCTGCATCAGCCGCAAAATAAACTGACGCTTCAAATTGGCAACTTACCGGAAATTTCGAAACTCATCGGTTATACCGTCGTATGTGATTTTCGCGTTGCCGATGTCGCATTGGGCGGACAAGGAGCACCGCTGGTTCCAATTGGTGACCGCCTGCTTTTTAGCAAATATGACTATTGCATGAACCTTGGCGGATTTTCGAATGTATCGTTTGAACATGGTAACCAACGGATAGCATTTGACATTTGTCCGGTGAACACCGTTTTGAACAATTATGCCAATGAACTCGGAATGCCGTTCGACGATGGCGGAAAGACTGCGGCATCGGGAGAATTGAACGAAGAACTGTTGCATCAGTTAAACACTTTGGAATTTTATAAACTTGCCTACCCGAAATCACTCGGCATCGAATATGTAAATAAACACGTTTTACCATTAATTGAAACCGCGGTTTTACCGGCAGCCGATAAACTGCGGACATTCACCGAGCATATCGCATTGCAAATCTCGCTCGCGTTACCTGAAAAATCAGGATCGATACTGATCACAGGCGGTGGTGCCTACAATACATTTCTAATGGAGCGACTCAAATACTACCTGCCGGAAATGGACGTCGAAATTCCCGATCCTAAAATCCTCGAATATAAAGAGGCGCTGATCTTCGCTTTGCTGGGCGTACTGAAACTTCGCAACGAAAATAATGTTTTGGCCAGTGTCACAGGTGCGAGCCGCGATCACAGTAGCGGAAAAATATTTCTGCCGTGAAGCACCGCGGCGCATATCTCCTTATTATAATAGTAATTATTGGCGCTGGATTACTGTCGCGGAAACTGCCATTGGCTTATTTTATCGGCGACGTACTTTATGCAACCATGATCTATTTCATTTTGCGGATTTTTTCTCCCGCAAGTCGGATGTCATACTGCGCTCTGATTTCGATAACAACTTGTTTCGCAATCGAATTTTCGCAGCTTTACCAACAACCATGGGCAAACGAATTGCGGGCGACATGGATTGGTCGTCATATTTTAGGAAGCGGATTTCTGTGGACCGACCTGATCGCGTTGGCAGCCGGCGTGTTTCTCGGATGGTTGCCCGATAAAACCCTGAACATCCAAAATCGGGGTTAATCTTACCCTTAACCAAATCCCAAATCTTTTTTAAAGTTTATATTTGCATCAAACTAAAACACATCATGAAAGACTTACTTCATAAATTCGAAAATAAAGAACCTGAAATCGTATTTAACTGGAAAGATTCCGAAACAGGAGCCGAAGGCTGGACAGTGATCAATTCACTTCGCGGCGGCGCTGCCGGCGGTGGAACCCGAATGCGAAAAGGACTCGATATGAACGAAGTACTGTCGCTCGCCAAAACGATGGAAGTTAAGTTTTCAGTGGCCGGTCCGCCGATTGGCGGCGCAAAATCGGGTATAAATTTCGACCCAACCGACCCGCGGAAAGAGGCCGTACTACAGCGTTGGTTCAAAGCCGTGTCGCCTTTGCTTAAAAATTATTACGGTACCGGCGGCGACCTGAATGTTGATGAGATCCACGAGGTAATCCCAATGACCGAGGATTGTGGCGTGTGGCATCCGCAGGAAGGCGTGTTCAACGGTCATTTCAAACCAACCGAAGCCGATAAGATCAACCGAATCGGCCAATTGCGCCAGGGTGTTGTCAAAGTTATCGAAGATGACAAATATTCTCCTTCAGTTGAAAGAAAATACACCATCGCCGACATGATCACCGGTTACGGCGTTGCCGAGGCTGTGCGTCATTATTACGACATCTATGGCGGAAACGTCAAAGGCAAAAAAGCCGTAGTTCAGGGATTCGGAAATGTAGGTTCGGCTGCCGCCTATTACCTGGCACAAATGGGTGCCAAGATCGTCGGGATCATCGACCGCGACGGTGGGATCATCAATGAAGACGGATTCTCATTCGAAGAAATCCGCTCTCTGTTCCTTAATAAAGACGGAAATAAATTAGTCGCCAATAACATGATTCCGTTTGAAGAAATCAACAATAGGATATGGTCCATCCAAGCCGAGATATTCGCGCCATGTGCCGCATCGCGACTGGTTCAGCAAAGCCAGGTTGAGGCGATGATCGCCAGCGGACTCGAAGTAATCTCATGTGGCGCCAACGTGCCATTTGCCGATAAGGAGATTTTCTTCGGCCCGATCATGGAAAATATTGACCGTAAGATCAGCCTGATTCCCGATTTCATCTCAAACTGCGGAATGGCGCGTGTATTCGCATATTTCATGGAAAAACGCGTACCGATGGAAGACGAGGCAATATTTTCCGATACTTCCAAAACAATCCGAAAAGCGATCGCTAATGCACACGCACAGAACAGTTCGGCAACAAACATCAGCGCAACAGCATTCGAAATTGCGTTGAAACAATTGGTATAACTTTTTTTTCACTTGAATTCAGGTATCACACAAAACAATTAAATTAGCAACCATACGTTAATACATCAAACTTAAACACCTTATGGCATACTTCCTTCAGGCAGATACCACTGCCCTTGCAGCCCAGCAAATGCTCGATGAAACACCTGTTGAAAAAACACTTCCAATCTGGGACCTGCTCACTGGCGGCGGGCTGGGCGGACAAATAATCATGATCGCTCTGGCATTGCTTCTTTTCGTGGCTCTTTATGTGTATTTCGAACGGATCATGGCCATCAACGCCGCATCGAAAATCGATGTTAATTTCATGAATCGGATTCGCGAGAATATCCTCGCCGGCAAACTTGAATCGGCTAAGATGCACTGCGCACAGTCGACTTCCCCGGTGGCACGATTGATTGAAAAAGGAATCTCGCGCATCGGAAAACCGTTGGAAGATATCAACACTGCGATCGAAACAGCCGGTAAACTGGAAATTTACAAACTGGAAAAGAACGTCAGCATGCTCGCGACGATTTCGGGTGCCGGACCAATGCTTGGCTTCCTTGGAACCGTCATCGGTATGATACTCGCGTTCCACAAAATGGCCAGCGCAGGCGGGCAAATCGAGGTTGGCGCACTTGCCGAAGGTATTTATGTCGCGATGACGACCACCGTTGCCGGACTCGTAGTAGGTATCATCGCCTTCATGGGCTACAACCACCTGGTGCAAAAAACCAACAAAGTTGTGTATCAAATGGAAGCCAACGCAACCGATTTCCTTGACCTTTTAAACGAACCATCGTAATATGAATTTAAGAGGAAGAAATAAAGTCACACCCGAATTCAACATGTCGTCGATGACCGACATCGTGTTTTTGCTATTGATCTTTTTCATGCTTACTTCGACCATGGTCACCACCAACGCGCTCGATTTGGTACTGCCAAAAGCAAAAGGAAAAACCGACAGCAATAAGAACATATCGGTCAGCATCAACAAAGACCTTGAATTTTTTATCGATAAGGAGAAAATTCCCGAAGCCGATCTTGAGGCACGACTATTGTCAACCTTCGCCGGCGATCAGGAAAAAGCGATCGTACTGCGTGCCGAGGAAGGTGTGCCGATCGAAAAAGCAGTTAACGTTCTTGACATTGCAAACCGAAACCAGATAAAAGTGGTGCTTGCGGTGCGGCCTAAATAGAAGCTGTTCCTGTCTTCCGCTGCAAGCCCTCACGCCGTCGCTGTTTTTCCGACGCCCTAAAAGGAGCTCCTATGGTCGCTCTTTTCTGTCGGGAAAAATAACGCCACAGCTCATCGGGGCTTTCCGCTGCAACCAGGGCTAAAAAATAAAAGCTATGAAGTATTTAGAAACAGAACACGAACGAAAATCATTTGCCATTACCACCGCAATCATGGCAATCTTGCTGTTATTATTGCTGTTCCTCGGACTCACATATATGGATCCGCCGCCAGAAAACGGCATCGCTATCAACTTCGGCACCACCGAAACTGGTTCTGGCAACATCCAGCCTACCGAAGCGATCCAGTCGGCGCCACAGCCAGTACAAACCACCGCAACCTCAACACCCGATGAGGAAGTACTGTCACAGGACATCGAAGATGCCGTGGTGATGAAAGAAAGCAAAAAGAAAGAAGTCAAAAAAGAAGCAGCCAAGGAAGAGATCAAACCTAAACCTGCCGTAAAACCTATACCATCAAAAAATACAACCGACGCTTTATCCAGTATTCTGAACGGCCCTAAGTCGGATGGAAAAGCTCAGGGCGGCGAAGGAAACGATAAAACGGCCGGCGACAAAGGCAGTCCCGACGGCGACCCGTATGCAAACTCCTATTATGGCGCCGGTGGTGGAAAAGGCGGCGGAAGCGGCTGGGGACTTAACGGCCGGAAACTCGCCAATACCGGAAAGGTCGTACAGGACTGTAACCAATCGGGAACTGTAGTTGTTCAGATTACTGTTAACCGCAGCGGTAATGTGATCGCAGCGAACTACACAAAAGGAACGACAAACACCGATCCGTGCCTGGTAGAACCGGCACTTGCAACTGCCAGAAAACATAAATGGCAACCTGACGAAAACGCTCCGGCGACCCAAATCGGTTTTATCGTCGTGAACTTCAAGCTTGGGGAATAAATGACGTACGATCAAACCGTCGAATGGATGTTTGCACAATTGCCGGTGTACCAGTTTCAGGGCGCATCGGCATATAAGGCCAATTTGGACAACATTTTACTGTTCGCGGAACATCTGCGAAATCCCGAAAAAAAATTAAATTTCATCCACATCGCGGGAACCAATGGCAAAGGGTCGACCTCGCATATGCTGGCTTCGATACTTCAGGAGGCAGGATATAATGTCGGGCTTTACACATCGCCACACCTGAAGGATTTTCGTGAGCGGATCAAAATCAACGGCCGGGAAATTCCGAAAGACTTTCTAGTCGATTTTATAAACACTCATAAACCGTTTCTTGAAAGCAACAATTTGAGCTTTTTTGAGATGAGCGTCGGACTCGCATTTGCATACTTCGAAAAAGAAGAAGTCGACATCGCTATTATTGAAGTGGGCCTTGGCGGCCGACTCGATGCCACAAATATCATCACGCCGTTGGTATCGGTGATCACTAACATCGGTATCGACCACACACAGTTTTTGGGAACTACCGAGGAAGCGATCGCATCGGAAAAAGCCGGCATAATAAAACCAGGCGTTCCTGTCGTTATCGGCGAATACACATCGGTAACAAAAAAAGTGTTTAAAGCCAAAGCAGCCGAAAAGGAATCGGCAATCCACTATGCAAAAACAGTCTCTCAAAATTATGAATCTGATTTAAAAGGAAGTTATCAGGAACCAAATAAGAAAACGGCGGTGAAGGCGATTCAGATTTTGCAATCGATTTCCGATTTTAAAATCTCGGAAAATCAAATCATCAACGGGTTACAAACTGTAAGTGCAAACACCGGACTTCGCGGTCGTTGGGAAAAACTCCATGAAAATCCGACGGTAGTTTGCGATACGGCGCACAACCGCCACGGTCTCGAAGTCGTGCTGAAACAGGTGTCGGAGCAAAAATTTGACTTACTACACATTGTTCTTGGCGTGGTCAATGACAAGGACCTCGACGAAATACTGCCACTTTTCCCTTCGGCGGCACAATATTATTTTTGCAAACCCGAAATTTTTCGCGGACTGGATGCCGGCGTTTTGCAGCATGAAGCAGCACAATATGATTTGATTGGTGAAATATACGATTCGGTTTCAGCGGCTTATAGCGCAGCAATGTCGAATGCATCTGCCGATGATTTTATTTTCATCGGAGGAAGTACTTTTGTGGTAGCAGAAATATTATAGATTATTAAAAAATTATTTGCACATAAAGAAAAGTAGCTTATATTTGCACACGCATTAGGGCGATTAGCTCAGTTGGTTCAGAGCATCTGGTTTACACCCAGAGGGTCGGGG
>JADMKR010000242.1:2180-11042 GCA_015478765.1 Flavobacterium sp. | reverse complement strand
CGACAGCGTTTCGCCAAGAATCTTTATTTCTTCGTCATTATCACCTTTGACGATTTTAACCGAAATTTTCGTCGGTAGATATTTATTGTGATTAGAGAAATACATTGAGGTATGTTCGGCTGTAATGTCAATCATTCCCCGCACTGAAATAATCGCCTTTGCGACACCAAAATTTCCGACATCTATAAAGTAAACGCCTTCCACGGCCGATTGGCTGTTGGGTTTCTTGGGCGAAAAATGCACAATATACGTGTCCCGACCGTTGGTTTTAAGAGTATCCAATAACCGAAAATGATATGATTGCCGGCCATCTTGGGCAAGCGGGTTTGCGTACTTTGTGCCGAAAATTACGAGTGGCTCACGATACAGCGAAAATGACATCATGTTGAAAGCGTACAATTCGTACACCGGATTCCGGAAACCCGCCATTTTAGTGGCGATCACATTTTCATACAATTCACCGTTGGCATAAACGACTTCCGAAGTTTTTTCGATTTGGAACAGATGCTGTTTTTCGACTATTTTCTTGAATTTGTAATCGGATGAATCGATTTTGAATTTTTCGCCCCTGCGCAGTTTCCGGTAAATGGTATCGATGCGGCCATCGACAGAATCAGGGTGGGCGGTGATTATTTTGCGGTCGTAGGATTTGAACCTCACCATGTCGAATTCCGCTAATTCATTCCGTGCTTTATATCGGAGCAGGCTGTCGACAATGGACGTTCCAGTAAAAGATTGATCAACAGAGGTTCTGTTTAAAGATACTCGAATATATTTTCCGGTAGGAAGCGGCAAATTGCGTTTTGTATAACCGATTAGAGAAACTGAAATAGTGTCGGTTCCTGCATCGCAAAGAAATTTACCGTTACTATCAGTAAGTACTGTTTGTTGGGAAGTACTCACAGTTGCATATGCCAACGGTTTGCCTGTTTGAGCATCGGAAACGATCCCAGCAACCTGCGCGTGGACGGTATAAGACAGAAAGAGCAGCAGAAAGAGATGGCACTTCATTGACAGGATTGAGATCGGCAATTTACGAACAGATATACAAACAAAAATCCGCTGCAAGCGGATTTTTAAGGTGATGACAGAAACCTATACTTTCATGATTTCGGCTTCTTTAACTGCGAGGATTTCATCAATCCTTTTTATATAGCTGTTCGTCAGATTTTGAACTTCATCTTCGGCAGTTTTGCATAAATCTTCAGAGGTTCCTTCCTTTTCCAGTTTTTTTATCTCGGTGTTGGCATCTTTACGCGCGTTCCTGATTCCGATTTTTGCATCTTCGGCTTCGGCCTTGGCCTGTTTTGCAAGATCGCGTCGGCGCTCTTCCGTTAGTGGCGGCACGTTGATGATAATAATATCGCCGTTATTCATCGGATTAAACCCCAGATTAGCAACCATAATCGCTTTCTCTATTGGGCCCAACATGTTTTTTTCCCAGGGCTGCACGGTAATTGTGCGCGCATCGGGCACGTTGATATTGGCAACTTGTGAGATTAATGTCGCCGATCCGTAGTAATCAACGAAAACGCCGCCTATCATGGTAGGGCTCGCTTTTCCCGCGCGGATATTTACAAATTCTTTTTCGAGGTGAGCAATCGAACCAGCCATTGATTCCTGCGTTGATTCCAGTATAAAATCGATCTCTTCAGTCATGATTTCAAATGTTGTTTGAAGGTGCTAAAGCAGCTATTTCAAATTCTAAATTACTATTTATTTTATAAATTTTTTAATTGCTGACAACGGTCCCGATATTGTCGCCCTGACAGATTTTAAGCAAATTGCCATTTTTATTCATGTCAAATACTATGATCGGCAGTTTGTTTTCCTGACTTAGTGTAAATGCTGTGGTATCCATCACCGACAAATTTTTCTTGAGGACATCTTCAAATGTCAGCACATCATACTTTACTGCGGTAGGGTCTTTTTCCGGATCGGCTGAATATATACCGTCGACCCGCGTTCCTTTTAAAATCACATCGGCATGAATTTCCACGCCACGCAGGACAGCCGCTGTATCGGTCGTGAAATATGGGTTTCCGGTGCCGGCACCAAAAATGACGATTCGACCTTTTTCAAGGTGGCGAACCGCGCGGCGCTTAATATATGGTTCGGCGATAGCTTCGATTTTTAATGCAGTTTGGAGGCGCGTCAGCATTCCTTTGCTTTCCAGTGCGCCTTGCAATGCCATCCCGTTTATCACAGTGGCCAGCATTCCCATATAGTCGCCCTGAACCCGATCCATGCCGTTACTTGCTCCCGATACGCCGCGAAAGATATTTCCGCCACCAATGACGATAGCGATTTGGACACCTTGCTGATGGATTTGATAGATTTCATCGGCATATTCGGCCAATCGTTTCGGATCGATGCCGTACTGGCGGTCGCCCATTAGAGCTTCGCCACTGAGTTTTAAAAGAATTCTTTTATATTTCATGCTGTATTATGGCGTTGGCGGGTTTTGTGCAACGTGGTGCAAATATAACTATATTCTGATTTCGTACTTGTGGTTCCGCAAATAATTGTAACTGCGTTAACCATGATTTAGCATTATTATAGGAATATTTCAACCGGTGAATCAAGGCAAAACCGTAATTTTACCAGCAAACCGATTATAATGAAAATGGCAATCGCCGAAGCTTTGCTTCATAGTCACACTTATACCGAATATAGGTCGATCGTTAGCGATCTGCTTTCCCAAGGGAAATCTACCGGAACGGAGCAATCCGAAGAAATTTTACACTATAGCAAATTGAACGAGGTGCGAATGAACCGGCTTGACCGCACAATAGTGATTGCCGAAGATGTGATTCGAGACCTGCTTTCACTGAACAAACAGTATTTATGGCTGGTGATTTCCGAGGGTTGGTGCGGCGATGCGGCTCAATTGCTGCCAATAATGAATAAAATGGCGGCCATTGCCCCCGGAGTGCAGATGAAGGTCGTATTTCGCGATCAGAATCCGGTGCTAATGGATGGTTTTCTGACCAACGGTGCACGAAGTATTCCCAAACTGATACTTATCGACAGCCACACAATGAACGTATTGGGAAGCTGGGGTCCAAGGCCTAATGGTGCGTCCGAGCTGATTAAAAGTTATAAATTACAATACGGAGTTGTTGACGAAACCGCCAAAACCGAGTTACAGCTTTGGTATCTGCATGATAAAGGACTGTCGACCCAACGGGAAATTTTACAGATGATGCTGGATTCGGAAACATTTTACTTAAAGAGAAATATTTAAACCGCTATAGACTACAGTTTACGGTCGGAGTGTATTCTCAAATTCGTCGATTGCAATCGCATCGTCGACGTTGTAATTCCCGATTTTAGTGCGGCGCAATGCAGTAAGGTGCGCACCCGACTGGAGCGCTTTTCCAAAATCATGAGCGAGTGACCGAATGTAGGTTCCTTTACTGCACACAACTCTAAAGTCGATATCGGGCAGTTCGATTCGGGTTAATTCAAATGTGAATATGGTGGTCTTTCGAAACGCAATTTCTACGGAAGTACCGGCGCGGGCGTGCTCATACAGTCGTTTTCCATCCTTTTTTATGGCTGAATAAATGGGAGGCTGCTGATCGATCTCGCCTATAAATTGGCTTGTTGCTGCGCGGATATCCTCGTTTGTGAGATGCGCGATCGGAAATGTCTGGTCGATTTCCGTCTCAAGGTCAAACGACGGCGTGGTGGCGCCAACGTGAAATGTGCCGGTATATTCTTTCGTTTGTGCCTGAAGTTCCGTAATTTTCTTGGTGAATTTCCCAGTGCAGACTATCAAAAGTCCGGTTGCTAACGGATCCAGTGTTCCCGCATGTCCGATCTTGATTTTTTTAAGCCCCAGATTGCTCTTTAGCAGCCATTTGAGTTTATTCACTGCCTGAAAAGATGTCCATTGCAACGGTTTATCGATCAGTAATATCTGTCCGTTTTGAAAATCCTCAGCAGTCATTTATATAATGGTGAGCGGGTGAATAAAATAATGGATGATCAGTATTGCGACACCTGCTACGATTCGGTAGTATCCGAAAAGGCGAAAACCGTGCTTTGACAGGTAACCAATGAAAGATTTTATCGCCAGCAGCGCAACCAAAAAACCTACAACGTTGCCAATAATTAAAAGGTTGACCTGATCCGATGTAAGTTCGAAGCCGGCCTCATAATAATCATACGACTTTTTTAAAGTAGCGCCCAGCATTGTGGGCACCGCCAGGAAAAATGAGAATTCGGCCGCTGTTGTTCGTGAGAGTTTTTGCGACATACCGCCCACGATACTGGCACCACTGCGGGAAACTCCCGGAATCATAGCGAGGCATTGGAAAAATCCGATTTTAATTGCTGTCGAATAGGATATTTGTTGATCCGACTGGATTTCTTCGGATGGCGCAAACCAATCGTCGACTTTAAGCAAGATAAAACCACCAATTACCAGCGATATGGCAACCGTCAGCGGGTTTTCCAGCAAGGCATCAATATAGTCACTCAGTAAGAGCCCCAGGACTACTGCCGGAAGAAATGCCACGAATAATTTCAGATAGAAATCAACCGACTGAAAAAAACGTTTAAAATACAGTACGACGACCGACATGATGGTTCCCAATTGAATTACAATGGTAAACAGCTTGGTGAAATCGTCCTGCGCAATTCCGAAAAATGAACTCGCAATAATCATATGGCCTGTGGAAGAAACTGGTAGAAATTCGGTTAGGCCTTCAATTACAGCCAGAACGATTGCCTGAAATGTGTTCATCTAAAATAGTTAGGAAATGATTATTTGTTGGATTTCTTCGGATTTTTAAAGATCGAAAAAATGGTGATGCCGAATCCTAACAGTACTACTGTAGGGGCGAGACGGATTCGTCGGAAATTGAAGATGTCGTAACTGAACACGTTTGGATCGTCGGTACCACCGCCAGCCATTAGCAAAAAACCAATTGCGATTACCGCCAGTCCGATCAAAAGGACCTTGTAATTTATTTTTTCGAAAAGGAATTCCTGTTTCGGGTGATTATTTTCCATAAATAACTTTTTAATTTTTGGTAATGCCTGCCTCTAGTTAGTACAAATCATCGGTACGAAGGTTCAAAAACCGTTGCGTCGCCACAAAGGTACTGATCCATGTAATCAAAATACCGGTAAAAACCACTCCCAGCAGTACCAATCCAACCATGGTCGGATCGTCGATCAAACCGAGATTCGGATAACGGTCATTAACGTAATACAGTACGCCCAGTAAAGCCAATACCGCGAGCACCGCACCTATAATTCCCAAACGGATACTTTTCCAAATAAAGGGTTTTCTGATAAATGACTTTGTTGCGCCAACCATCTGCATGGTTTTAATGATGAATCTGTTGGAGTGTATCGACAATCGCATCGAACTGTTAATGAGCAGCACCGCGATGAGTGCCAAAAATCCGCTGGCAATTAAGATGTACATGCTTATTTTTTGCACGTTATCGTTGACCATGTCCACAAGTTGCTTATCGTATACGATATCCGACACAATCTCGCTTCGGCGCAACCTTCGTTCTATTTTGGCGATGCTGTCATTGGTGACGTAGTCTGCTTTCAAATGAATATCTACCGAATTCTGCAATGGGTTTACACCCAAAAACTCCATAAAGTCCTCACCGATTACCTCTTTATGCTGGCGCGCCGCTTCATCCTTGCTTACAAAAACATGATTTCGGGCAAAATTTGATTTTGACAATTCACCCTGAAATTGGTCAATGGCTTCTTTGTCTGCTTCGTTTTTAAAGAAAACCGTCATTGCAATTTCCTCCTTGAAATCGTCTGATAATTTCTTTGAATTTATTACGAATAATCCGAGGATGCCTAACAGGAATAAAACCAGAAAAACACTTAACACAACCGAAAAATAGGAAGATATGAGTCGGCGTTTCTGAAATCTGTCGAATTTTGAAATCATATTCTGCTGCAATTTTTGGTAAAAATAACAAACAATTTGTTTAAACACAGTTTATGGTTGCATAAGTTTTAACTTTCGGCCAATAACCGTAAATTTGCCGCCGGGGCTTATAACGGCCTTTAAAAATCAATATTTTCCGGTTAAAACCGAATCCGACAAATGAAATACAATCCGAACGACATAGAGCCGAAATGGCAGAAATATTGGGCCGAAAACCAAACCTTTGCCGCTTCCAACAATTCCGATAAACCCAAGTACTATGTGCTTGACATGTTTCCTTATCCGTCCGGCGCGGGGTTGCACGTGGGTCATCCGCTGGGCTATATAGCCTCCGATATTTACGCACGTTATAAAAGACATACAGGATTCAACGTATTGCATCCGCAGGGCTATGACAGTTTTGGTTTGCCAGCCGAACAGTATGCGATCCAAACGGGGCAACACCCGGAAAAAACCACTCGGGAAAATATCGCCCGTTACCGCGAGCAACTTGACCAAATAGGATTTTCGTTCGACTGGAGTCGGGAAGTACGCACATCAAGTCCGGAGTACTATAAGTGGACGCAATGGATTTTTATTCAACTATTCGATTCCTGGTACAACAAAACCTCCGATAAGGCGGAGAGCATCTGCACGCTTATTCGCGAATTTGAAACACACGGCAACGAGTTGGTGAACGCCGTTTGCGATGAGAAGATTACAGAATTCACTGCCGATGAGTGGAGCCAATTTTCCGCCGAGCAGCAGCAGCAGGTTTTGTTGCAATACAGGCTAACCTATTTGGCCGAAACCGAAGTCAACTGGTGTCCGGCCCTTGGAACCGTACTTGCCAACGATGAGATCGTGAACGGCGTGTCTGAGCGTGGCGGCCATCCTGTGGTTCGCAAGAAAATGAAACAATGGAGCATGCGAATTTCGGCTTATGCCGAGCGACTTTTGCAGGGCCTGAACACAATCGACTGGACGCAGTCATTAAAAGATTCGCAAACCAATTGGATTGGGAAATCGGTGGGAGCCACGGTGACATTTCGGATTATGCCTGAAAATCCCGACCACGAGCCGATTCCGGTAGATGTGTTCACCACCCGTCCCGATACTATTTTCGGAGTGACTTTCATGACCTTGGCACCCGAACACGAACTGGTTCCACGTATTACGACCCCGGAACAGAAGGAAAGTGTTGACGCATATATCCAATCAACCGCCAAGAGGTCTGAACGTGAAAGAATGGCCGATGTCAAATCAATATCGGGTGTGTTCACCGGCGCTTTTGCCGAACATCCGTTTACGAAAGAGCCCATCCAGGTGTGGATTGGCGACTATGTTTTGGCGGGTTACGGAACCGGCGCCGTGATGGCGGTACCCTGTGGCGACGAACGCGACTTTGCATTTGCGAAGCATTTTGACCTGCCAATCAAAAATATTTTTGCGAATGTTGCTGATGAAGATTTGCCATATGGAGGTAAAGAAAATGTGGAAATCGCGAATTCCATATTCCTGAACGGAATGGATTATAAGGAGGCGACACAAAAAGCGATTGAAGAATTGGAACGTGTGAAAAGCGGAACGGGCAAGACCAATTACCGATTGCGGGACGCGGTTTTCTCGCGTCAGCGTTATTGGGGCGAACCTTTTCCCGTTTATTATGTAGGTGGCCTGCCGCAGGTGATCGATCCAAAACATTTGCCAATCAGGTTGCCTGAAGTCGAGAAATATCTGCCAACAGAGGATGGTTTGCCGCCATTGGGAAATTCCACTGAATGGGCCTGGGATACCAAAGCGTCGGCAGTGGTTCCAAATGAATTGATTGATAACGTAGCCATTTTTCCATTGGAACTGAATACGATGCCGGGCTGGGCCGGAAGTTCATGGTACTGGCTTCGGTATATGGACGCAAACAATGAATCGGAGTTTGTTTCGAAAGATGCTGAACAATATTGGCAAAACGTCGATTTGTATATTGGCGGCAGCGAACATGCGACCGGCCATTTATTGTATTCCCGGTTTTGGAACAAATTTTTATTCGATCGCGGTTATATATCGCAGGAGGAGCCGTTTAAAAAATTGATAAATCAGGGGATGATTCTGGGAATGAGTGCGATCGTTTACCGCATTTCCGGCACCAATCAATATGTGTCGAAAAACTTAAAAAACAATTATGCGACTGAAGAGCTTCGCATTGACGTGAACTTGGTCAATGCTTCAGATGAGGTAGATATTGAAAAACTAAAGGTTTGGATACCTGAATTTTCGAATGCTGAATTTATCCTGGAAAACGGAAAATATATAGTTGGCCGCGAGGTCGAGAAAATGTCCAAGCGATGGTATAATGTTGTCAATCCGGATGATATTTGTGCGGAATACGGTGCCGATACCTTACGTCTTTACGAAATGTTTTTAGGTCCGCTGGAACAAGCCAAACCTTGGAATACTGCCGGAATCACGGGTGTTTTCGGATTTCTGAAAAAACTATGGCGACTGTACTTTGACGACGGTGGTTTAATCGTGACTAGCAATCCGGCAAGTTCCGAATCACTGAAATCATTGCACAAAACCATTAAAAAAGTTCGCGAGGATATCGAAGGATTCTCTTTTAATACATCTGTAAGCCAGTTCATGATTTGCGTTAACGAACTCACGGCGCACAACTGCCACGAGCGATCGGTTCTAGAACCCCTTGCGGTTTTGATATCGCCATACGCGCCGCATATCGCAGAAGAACTTTGGGAGAAGCTGGGACATGAAGGCAGTATTTCGGAAGTGCCGTTTCCGCGATTTCAACCGGAACATCTAATCGAAAGCAGTAAGGAGTATCCGGTCTCGTTCAATGGAAAAATGAGGTTTACACTTGAATTGCCGCTCGACCTGACAAAAGAGCAGATTCAGGAGAGTGTATTGAATGACTCGCGAACGGTTAAACATCTGGA
>JADMKR010000242.1:0-2170 GCA_015478765.1 Flavobacterium sp. | reverse complement strand
GGAAGGGCGTACGCCAACCAAAATTATAATTGTGCCCGGAAAAATAATCAATATCGTTGGTTAATACTGGATGCGGAGTTTCCGTTGAAGTATGCAAGAGGCACAACGTTACGTCTGTGTTAATTACCTTAAACGAGATAAAAAAAGTTGTATTTTCGTCCACGAGCGACAGTATCAACAGCGGGCGCTCTCAGATGACAGAATTGCATAAACAATCTGCCACAGCATTACTGGTTTAGAATTTGCTGAAGGCGAACAAAAAATTATAGATATGTACCTGATATTAATTGGTGTTATTATGCTTGCGAGTTGGGGTGTGAGCTACCGACTTAAAAGTAAGTTTGAGAAATATTCGAAATTGCATCTGCAGAATAATATGAGCGGCGCCGAAATTGCCGAACAGATGCTGGCCGATCACGGAATTCGAAATGTTCGGGTAATTTCAACACCCGGCCGACTAACCGATCACTACAATCCTTCAGACAAGACCGTCAATCTTAGCGAAGCTGTCTACAATCAAAGAAATGCCGCCGCCGCTGCCGTTGCGGCTCACGAGGTGGGCCACGCGGTACAACACGCCACCGCTTATAGCTGGCTGGAAATGCGTTCGAAACTGGTTCCGGTCGTTTCGGTTGCATCCAACTTTGTTCAATGGATTTTATTGGCAGGAATTTTATTGATTAATACATTTCCGGAACTACTTCTTATCGGGATAATCATTTTTGCCATGACCACTTTATTCGCCTTTGTTACTTTACCGGTTGAATATGACGCCAGTAATCGCGCTTTGGCGTGGCTTGAGAACAAGCGGATGCTGAACCGTGAAGAGCATGCAGGGGCTAAGGATGCGTTGAAATGGGCTGCGCGAACGTATGTCGTTGCGGCGATTGCCTCGCTGGGAACATTACTTTACTATGTGATGATTTATATGGGCCGAAGAGACTAAGGTTCCATTATATAAAAATTAAAAAAACTGCGCCTACTGACGCAGTTTTTTTTTTGGATATCATTTCAGGTTAGGGGATAGGAAATTTATTTTTGGCTTTGCTATGTAAATCCGATATGTATTATTAGTACATTAGCAAAATTACATTTCGACCATTTTAATTCTAACCCCAAATCGAATTAACATGAACTTAAAAAACTACTCATGGCTTCTCGCCATTTTGTGGCAATGCAATATGATTGCTGCGCCGCTGCAGGACTCACGACCTCAGCCAATCGCTGAAACTATTTCTAACGAAGACTCTTCAATTAAGGCAGAACTGGCCGATGCCCAACTGTATTTGCTGGAACAAAAGGCCTCCATTAAAATTTTGGAGCAGCAACTTTTGCAGGAGCAACAACGCCGGAAATCATTGGTACAGAAAGCACAAACACTTTCGTTATTCGGGATGCAGTTTGACACTTCTGCGTATGTGAAAGTTTCGTCGGTCGCGATATGGGTTTTGCTGGTGAGTTCACTGGTTTTGGCTTTCCGGACCCGATTTGCGCTTCAGGAAAGTGATCGGTCTCGTCAATCTCTTTCCGACATCGAAGAAGAGTTTGACGAGCACATTCACAAAGCACTCGAACGCGAACAGAAACTTCGTAGGCAATTACAGGATGAGATCAATCGGCACAAAATCTCCAACGCATCTTAGTTTAGGCGCGATCGGTCAGTTTGTCGGGATTGTAACCCACGTAAGGCATTTCATATTCGTGGAATACCACACCAAAGGATTCAAGTTCCTTTAAGATTGGCATGTAAACTTCCTTCGCTGTAGGGATTTGGACGCCGGGGCTTGTAACCTTGCCGTTTAAAATTTGTAATGCGGCAATGGCGACCGGCAAGCCGACTGTCTTTGCCATCGCAGTATAGGTTTGGTCATCACCAATGCAAACCATTTTTGAATCTATCTGATGTTTTTTACCGTCAAGTTCGTAGCCAAACTTGTGGTACATAACGATCATATCCTTGTCATCGGGCTGAAGTGTCCAACTATCGGACAGAATTTTCTCAAGGATTTGGGCGGGAGTCGCATTTTTTAGTGCTACAATTTTATCAGGGTTGAAAATATCGAGTTGGATGAGTTTATCCCACATGATATCATCCTGATCGATTCCAAGTTGCATCCGCAGTTTGATTTCAACGGAATCAGTAGGATGGTAAGGCAGGAATAAATTGGTG
>JADMKR010000241.1 GCA_015478765.1 Flavobacterium sp. | reverse complement strand
GATCGGTAAACTGCTTGAAGTACGTTCTGTACAACCGGGCGATATCGCATCACAGAAACTGGGAACCAATTTCCCGTCGGGAGTGTATACTGTAATCGTAACGCAAGGCGCAGTTAACAAAACAATTCGCGTTGTAAAACGATAAATTTTGGATAATTTTTAAAACACCTCTCGATTTAGGGAGGTGTTTTGCTTTTAAAACAATACAAGATGAAAAGGTCAAAAATTACATTTTCGGTACTGTTCATTCTATTTTCGGTAATATGCTCGTCGCAAGTGGGAATAGGAACAGCCACTCCCGCAGCAACACTCGACATTAATGCAGCAAATCTGACCGGAACCACTGTGGACGGCCTTCTGATTCCTCGGGTTTCAAGACTTCGCGCGCAAACTATGGCTGGCACACCCGTTTCGACCGTGTTGTATGTGAATGACGTTAGTAACGGATCAGCGACCGGAACAACAATTAATGTAACATCGGTCGGGTTTTATTTCTTTAACGGAACTGTTTGGGAAAGATTAGCCTCCGGCGCTGCAAATTCATGGTCGGTTACCGGAAATTCTGGGTTATTTGGTACAACAAATTTTCTGGGGACGACGGATAATGTCGATTTGGCATTTAGAAGATTTAACACCGCGGCTGGGAAAATTGGTGCGACAAGCACGTCGTTTGGCTTAAATGCCTTGACTGCCGGCGCAGCCACTAACAATGCAGCATTTGGAACCAACGCCCTGGCGGCCAGTACAGGCGCCAATAATGTTGCTATCGGAAACGGAACACTGTCATCAAATACAACCGGCGTTCAGAATACCGGTATCGGTAATGCATCCCTGGCTGTGAATACCGGAAGTGCATCGACTGCCGTCGGATTTCAGGCGTTAAACGCAAATACCAATGGGAACAACGGTACCGCCGTGGGCTTTCAGGCATTATTTAGAAATACAACTGCGAGTAACAACACCGGAATTGGTTTTCAGGCATTGACAAACAACACAACCGGATCTGGAAATACAGCTTTAGGATTTCAGTCGGCCAATAATAATTCAACCGGAAATCAAAATACGGCGATAGGTTATCAGGCCGCTTTCGGTTCCACCAGCGGTAATAACACGGCAATGGGCTATCAGGCGCTATTTTTCAATTCATCGGGAGGGAATAACACTGCTATAGGCAGGCATGCGATGCATAACAATACAAATTCGAGTAACAATACCGCGATTGGCCAGCAAGCATTGCTGAGCAATACGACTGCAACAGGTAACACTGCGGTTGGATCGGATGCATTAAGGATAAGTACCGGTGCGAACAATACCGCGGTGGGTAAGTCGGCCGGGGACGAACATGGCGGCGGAGCCAACAATACATACATAGGTTTTGAAGCCGGCAGGTACAACACTGGCGCTGCCAATAATAACGCATTTTTGGGATATCAGGCGGGACTTTATTCCACAGGTTCGTTCAACACTGCCATCGGTTCTAATACTTTAAAGGCAAATTTCGCAACTTCGAACAATGTGGCGGTTGGATACAATGCGTTGACTGCTACCACGACAAGCAACAATACAGCAATTGGATTTGGCGCCCTGGCAACCAATACCACAGGCAGCGCAAATGTGGCATTAGGATATAACGCAGGCACTCTCGAAACAGGATCTAACAAATTATACATTGAAAACTCAAATGCCAATGCCAATGGAGCCTTAATTTATGGCGAATTCGATACCAACATCGTTCGGGTAAACGGAACATTGCAAATCAGTAATCCGGCTACTGCCAACGGATATGCGTTTCCCAACGTTCGGGGAACAAACGGTCAGTTGCTTCAAACCGACGGCGTCGGGGGAACAAGTTGGGTCGCTAACACCGCTGCTACCTTGTCTATGGTCAGGGTGAACCTAGCTGCCAGCCAGAATCTGTCAAATACAGGTTGGCAAAAAATATTCTTTAATAATGAAGTCTTTGATACTGCCAATGAGTTCAATTCGGCAACCAGTCGCTTTACTGCAACCAAACCGGGTTTCTACAGAATAAATGCGTCATTTCACACAAACATTCAGGCTAATACTAATCTGTATTCGATCGGGATAATTTTGAACGGTACCGATTATTACCAAATGACCTCAAGCGACCATCACGGAATAGGCAGTGTAGAACGCTCGGTCACCTGCCTGATTCAACTGGCTCTAAACGATGAAATTGAAATATTCGCAGAGAACTTTGTAAATGGTGTAACCCTGGACAATTTCAGTGGTAAAACGGTTTTAGAGATTCAACAGGTACGTTAGTAAGATCAGCCAAGTGGTATTTCTCATTCTAACTAAGAACAACACAAAAATGTTCTTTTAACATTCCATTGGGAAATCAAACCTTTGAATTATCTTGCGACCAAAAGTTTTCTGAATGCCGTATCCAGCAAGTAAATTATCAGACAATTGTTTCCTTAACCGAATAGCGCAAATGAAACTAAAATGGGCGCTCATCTGTTCATTGATTTCCACATTTGCAATGGGTCAGGAGTTGGCACCAATCGTTAAATACAATTCTTCCGAGTATAATGCCGGCAATCAAAATTGGATGATCTCTCAAGATTCCCAACGGTTTATGTTCTTTGCCAATAATGATGGCTTGCTTGAATTCAACGGCTCAGAATGGACGCTTTATCCATCGCCAAACGAAACCATCATCCGCTCTGTCAAAGTGGTGGGCGATAAGATCTATACCGGTAGTTATATGGAATTTGGTTACTGGACACGGGAGTCGAACAACCATCTTAAATACACTTCGCTCAGTAGTCAGATACAGGCTAAAATTCTGGACGACGAACAATTTTGGAATATTTTCTCCTATGATCAATGGATGATATTCCAGTCTTTGGATCAAATTCATATTTTCGACACGCAGACCGGCAAATTTTCGGTTATTACTCCAAAAAACGGCATCTTAAAAGCATTTCAGGCGCGCAATTCGATATTCTATCAAGTAGCCGACGAGGGTTTATACGAAATAGAAAACGGAAAAGGCAAACTGGTTTCAAACAGCCCAATCGCGGTCGACAATAAAGTTGTTGCCGTCTTCACCACCGACCAGGGTTTGCTTATTCAAACACAACACAACGGATTTTACAATTTTGCCGATGGGGAATTTACGCCGTTTGTCACAGAAGCCGATAATCAAATTATCCAGGGAAATGTTTATAGCTGCCAGCAATTATCTGATAAAGGTTTTGCTATTGGAACGGTATCGGACGGAATTTTCATCATCTCAGCTGCCGGCAAATTACGTTACCATATTACGCAGGACAATGGCATCAGCAACAATACGATATTGTCGATATTTGAAGATGTCGACGAGAATGTTTGGATCGGGCTGGACAACGGCATCAATTGCATAAACCTGAAATCGGCCATAAGAAGCTATTCTGATAATACAGGGTTCTTCGGAACTGTATACGCTTCGCTGCTGAACAACGGCAAATTATATATCGGTACCAATCAGGGGCTTTTTTGCAAAACCTATAATTCGAAAGAGCCCTTTGAATTTGTAAAAAACACAAAAGGTCAGGTCTGGTCGCTATTTGAACACCAAGGTACCATTTTCTGCGGACACGATTCGGGAACTTTTATTGTCGACGGCGCCAGTGTTACTTCCATATTTTCGGCTTCCGGAACCTGGGGATTCGTTAAAGTCCCCGGAAAAGAAAATCTACTGCTTCAAGGAAACTATTACGGTATTTCGGTCCTGCAAAAAGAAAACAACCAATGGAAGTTCAGAAATAAAATTTCAAAATTTGATCTTTCGGCAAAACATTTTGAAATATCCAATTCGCATGATGTATATATCAGCCATGAATACAAAGGTGTTTTCAGATTTAAATTGGATGATAATTTCAGTACCTGCACAGATCTTGTCGTTCTTAAAACTCCAAAAAAGGGAAAAAATGCCAGCTTGATAAAATTTGACAAGCAGATCTACTACGCCAGCAAAGAGGGAATATTTGTCCTGAACGAAGCTACAAAGAGCTTTCGAAGAGACAAGGCCTTAAGCGCCGTTTTTGTAAACGACGAATATACATCGGGGAAGCTGATTGCAGACAAATCCAACAAATTATGGCTGTTTTCAAAGAACTATATCCACTATTTCACGCTGAGTAAAATTGGGAATTCCTTAAAGAAAAACACAATCCCCATTCCGCTTTCACTAACCAGTTCGATGTTGGGTTATGAGAATGTCACCAGCCTGACGCAGTCGATCTTTTTGATAGGGACCACTGACGGATATTACACGATCAACCTCGACGATCTGAGATTCAAAAGCAATAGCGTTTACATTACCAACATCGCGATAAATAAATTAGACGAAAAGCTGGTCAGCAGCCCGATTAAAGGCCGCGGTCAATTTAAACATGCCGAAAACAACATTACAATTAATTATACAGTACCCGAATACAATAAATATATCTACACCGAATATCAGTACAAACTGGAAGGTTTTCAGGAAGAATGGAGCAACTGGTCGGCCAAAGCATCTGCTAATTTTAAGAATTTACCCCCGGGCGACTATACTTTTTTGGTAAAAGCCAAAATTGCCAATTCAAATCCCAAAAACATGGCAACCTACAGTTTTACCATCAGTAAACCCTGGTACCAAACTACTTTGGCGCTCATTCTTTACCTTACCGCTTTATTGCTGTTGGCACTATTTATCCACCGAAGAAGTCAAAAACACTATTTAAAGAAAGAACAAAAACTCATCGAAGAGAACAATCTGTTATTGGAAATAAAAGAGCTGGAAAACGAGCAGCAACTAATGAAGCTTAAAAATGAGCAACTATCCCACGACATGGATAGCAAAAATCGGGAACTGGCCGCTTCCTCAATGAGCTTGCTTAAAAAGAACGAGTTGCTCGCCTTGATAAAAGACGATTTAAAGAGATCGGGTACCGACAATGCCGATAAAAATATAAAATCGGTTATAAACACCATCGATCAGAGCATTTCCAAAGACAACTCGTGGAATATTTTCCAGGATGCATTTAATAATGTCGACAATGATTTTCTTAAGAAATTAAAACAATTTCATCCGTCATTAACACCCAACGATTTACGACTATGTGCCTACCTCAGGCTGAATTTGTCCTCCAAAGAAATTGCACCCCTGCTCAACATTTCCGTGCGTAGTGTCGAAGTTAAACGATATCGTTTGCGTAAAAAAATGAATTTGCCGCATGAAAAGAGTGTAGTAGAGTATATTCTGTCAATTTAAAACCATTCATGGTGAAAATTTATACCATACATTAACTATACAAATCACCCAAATCTCCTTATTCAGCCTGACTTTTATTTCCGCTCTACCCCGCCATGCGTAATATTTAGCGACGCTCACACATTTATTTTAAAATGCTGTGTTGTATAGTTTCTTTAGTCATAAGTATTTAATGTTGATTCCGATAATAGTGTAGTTTTATGAAAATATTATCATTTGACGCAAAATTTTATTAGTTGCAGGCAAACAAAGCTGAAAAACCAAGTTCACTAAGCACACCTATAATCAAACAAACATTGAAATGAGAAAACTAAGTTTATTATTAACCATTATTATTTTTTCAACCTCGGCGTATTCGCAAAATAGTGTTGTTGTGGTCAACGACAGCCAAGGTTCAAAATTGGTAGTAAATGGAAATGAATTTATCGTAAACGGCATGAATTGGGATTACGTCCCCATCGGAACCAACTACTCCTATAGTTTGTGGAATCAGTCCGATGATTTCATAAAAGCTGCTTTAGACGAAGAAATGTCGCTGCTCAAAAACATGGGTGTAAATACTATAAGGGTCTATACCGGAATGCCAAAGCAATGGATAGAATATGTATATGTTACTCATGGCATTCACACAATGCTGAACCATACATTCGGCCGATACGGACTTACACTTAACGGAACCTGGAAACCCAATACCGAATATTCGGACGCCAATGTCCGGGAATTGCTTTTATCGGAAGTGAATCAGATGGTAACCGAATATAAGGACACTCCGGGATTGCTATTGTTTTTACTTGGAAACGAAAATAATTACGGCCTGTTCTGGGACGGTGCAGAAACTCAAAATATCCCTGTTGAAGCCAGGCAGTCGACCAAAAGAGCTATTTCAATGTACCAACTCTTCAATGAGGCGGCAGTTTCGATGAAAAAGATCAGCGGATCGCACCCTATCGCCTTCTGCAATGGCGATTTGATGTTTTTGGATATCATCAACAAGGAATGCCAGGACTTCGACATTTTTGCGACCAATGTTTACAGAGGCGCATCCTTCGGCGATTTATTTGAACGCGTAAAGAACGAATATGGCAAACCGGTTTTGTTTGCAGAATTCGGTGCCGATGCGTTCAACGTCATAACGAATCAGGAAGACCAATCTTCCCAGTCCTATTATGTCCTTAACCAATGGAAAGAAATCTACCAAAATGCCGCTGGACTGGGGAAATCGCAAAACGCCTTAGGCGGATTTACATTCCAGTTTAGCGATGGTTGGTGGAAACACGGGCAAACGGCTAACCTGAACATCCACGATAGCAATGCGTCATGGGAAAATGCCGCTTATACCCGCGATCATCAAACCGGCGAAAATAACATGAATGAAGAATGGTTTGGAATCTGTGCAAAAGGGCCAACCAATGCAAATGGTTTCTACGAATTGTACCCTCGTTCGGCGTATTATGTTCTAAAAGAAGTTCACCAGCTGAATCCGCTGCAGACCAACACATCACTGGCTACCATCGACAGTCACTTCAACAGCATCCAGATCATGGACGCAACGTTGCGGGCACGAGCCGACAAAGCTGCGCTCGATGGACAGCAAGGCGGAAAGATTCGCATTAGTAAATTGAGAGCCGAATTCAGCACATTCAATACCGGCGGATCACTGATAACAACACCCGATGATCCTGATGATAACCTAATCCAATACCCAAATCAATTGGGCTTCGACCATATGCAGTCTTTTTATGTAGGTGTTGAAGGAAATCCGGCAGCCAATATGACAGCCAATGTCGAATTTAATATCTTGGGCAATGTCGCCCTAAATCCTATCGACGAAATTTTCTATGAAAATCGCGGTCGGCCGGTGACACTGGAAAGAAACAATGAAGACGTACGGCTGGATTCAAACAATAGGATTCAGGTTTATCGCGCAAGTTATGCGTGGAACCATAGCCTGTTTAATCTCAACGGATTTTACAGAACCGGCCACTACCACTGGGGATATGAAGGCGACTTCTTCGGATTATATCCTGAAGCCAACTACGGACCTGCCATTGATCTCTATAACGGTATTGCACCTCTGGGATTTGAAATGGAAGGTAAGAAAATATTCAGCGGATTTAAATTGGCATTCGGACCTCAACTATGGTGGGGCGCCAACCCGGCGATATTGCTGAAATACTCAAAAACAATTAGCAAATTTGGTATTACCGGAATTTTCCACGAAGATTTGGCACAACAAACAACCACCGAAAGTTCATTTGCCGTTCCACAACCTAAAACCAGGCGCTTAACTCTGCACATCAACAGGAAATTCAACAATTTCGGCGTCGATCTAGGCGGGATTTGGGCGGGCTCACCACTGAACGGGCGTGACTACCAGCTTGTTCGCGGACCTGAAGACAATCAGGAGGTTTTTCAGCATCAGATCGAAAACAAAGACAACTGGGGAGCAAAAATGAAACTTACGTATACTGGCGGAAGATTCAATTGGTACGGACAGGCAGCAGCAATGGGATTAGTTGCCAATGGCGGTGCCGATTATACCCAGACCTTCACCGGCTGGCGATTAAAAGACAGCGGTAGCGGGAACCAATATAATTTCTTAAGCGGATTGACGTATTCGGTGGGGAAATTTCAGTTTGGCCCTAATTTCTTGTGGCAAAAACCACTCGAGGGCCCGATTAACGCAAATGTGGCGGCACCAGGCCGACCGCGAAACATTCTCGACGATCCATTTGTCGTAAGAGCAAACAGAGAACAGGTTGCAGGCGAGCTCGCGATTACTTTCGATCCGACACCGGGTACCTGGATGTACGATTGGGACAGCGATCAGACTGAAGATGCAAAACTTGCAATTAGCGCCGGATTTGTATTCCGACATTTGCCGACCACTCAGGATGCCGCTATCGGAATCTTACCCGATGGAAGAACCACTTTCGCATTCGACGGTGCGCCGCCGGCAGCCGACCTTTACGAAGTGTACGCTCGGGTCGTTTCAAAATGGAGTAATGACTTTGGCTTAATTGCCAATCTTTATACAGGTGATGCCCAGGCAAACGGAAGTGATGCGAGAAAAATAAATCGCCATGGGGCCGACCTGCGGGTGATTTACCGCCAGTTGAAATTAAGCTCATTTGTCAAAATAAACGATTGGGGGCCGTATGATTACCATCGTGATTTCAACTTGACATTCCCAATGCAGGTAATGGCCGATCTATCGACCGAATTGGGCAAACCAAGCTGGTGGTTCCTGCCGGGCACCCGCATCGGAGTTCGGGGAACCTGGAGATCGCTGGATCAATATTCGCCGCGCTACAACCCGACTCAGGTTTTAGATCCTTCCGGAAGCTGGGTTCCGGATCCAACAGCAATCGGTTTTCCGAATGGAAGCGAGTGGGAAATCAGAACATATATTCACATAAACATCGGCAATTAAAAAAATTAAGAAAATGAAAATAAATTTCAACCATCCGCTAACATATCGACTATCATTAGCGATGATAGTTTTTGCCCTGATTGGCTGCGAAAACGATCCAGCCGATTTTGAAGAAGCGACCTATTCGAAAAATCCTGAAGTATTTATCGATGCTTTTACACCCGGACTGATGTATTCCTCCTTCGGAGGTGCCGTCGCCAGCGCTTTCCAGGTAGATACCGATGTGGCTTATAACAATTCGGCCGCCTCGATGCGCTTCGACGTGCCAAATGTCAATAATTCATCAGGTGCTTATGCAGGTGGTGCGTATTATACCAGCGTAGGTCGGAATTTGACAGAATACGACGCTTTGACCTTTTGGGCCAAGAGCTCGATGGCGGCTACAATTGACGTTGTTGGATTCGGAAATGATTTCGGCGACAATAATTATCAGGCGTCGATAAATGGACTACAAATCAGCACCGTATGGACAAAGTATATTATACCGATTCCCGATGCCGGCAAACTTACCGCCGAGAGAGGTATGTTCTTTATATCCGAAGGACCTGAAAACGGCAATGGCTATACGTTCTGGATTGATGAAGTCAAATTTGAAAAACTAGGGACAATAAACCCGCAGCAACCTCAAATTTTAAATGGTCAGGACGTCACTCAGGTGGCTTATACCGGTGTAACATCTTCAATTGACGGATTAGTCACAACGTTCAATATGCCCAACGGAATTAATCAGGGAGTTAATGTGACACCGGCTTATTTCACGTTTATTTCTTCCGATGAAACAGTGGCGACAGTTAATGAAATGGGTACTGTAACTGTTATTGGAACCGGCACTGCAGTAATTACAGCGACCGTAGGCGGAGTGGAAGCATTGGGTTCATTGACCATTAATTCGTCGGGTGCCTTTGTACACGCGCCAACGCCTACAGCAGACCCATCGGATGTGATTTCAATTTTCACCGATATATATCCCAATGCTCCCGTAAATTATTATAATGGATACTGGGAACCTTATCAAACTACGCAATCGGCCGATTTTACTGTCGAAGGCGATAACGTCCTTAATTATACCAATTTTAATTTCGTCGGGATTGAATTTGCAACGCCAACCGTAAACGCAACTGCCATGTCGCATCTTCACGTCGATCTATATATGCCGAATGCCATCCCTGCGGGAGCAAATTTCCAAATCAGATTGGTTGACTTTGGTGCCGATGGCGCTTTCGGTGGCGGAAACGACACTGGCTTTACACTCACCTTCACAGCTCCTACATTAGTTTCTCAAAACTGGATCAGTTTGAATATCCCGCTGGCTAATTTCAGCGGATTGGCAAGTCGCGCACATCTGGGGCAACTAATTTTTGAAGGAGTCAATATTTCAAATTTCTATGCCGATAATATATATTTCTACAATGACGGAAGTGTAATTCCTCCCGTACCTTCTACAGCGGCTCCTACCCCAACCTACCCGGCGTCGGGCGTGATGTCTATTTTCAGCGATGCTTACACGAATATACCAGGTTCCAACCTAAATCCGAATTGGGGACAATTAACCGTGGTTTCGCAGGAATCTATCGCCGGAAATAATACTTTGCGCTATGGCGGACTGAATTATCAGGGCCTCGAACTCGCTTCGGCTACTGATGTTTCTTCTAAAAACTTCCTTCATCTGGATTATTACTCGGCAAATTCGACAGTTTTGAACGTGTTCCTGATTAGTCCGGGGCCGGTCGAACAAGTTTTCTTTTTAACAGTTCCGACCACCGGCGGATGGAATAGCATCGACATTCCGCTATCGGCTTTCGGACCTGTCGACCTGAGCAATGTTATCCAGCTAAAATTTGACGGAAACGGGGACATCTACCTAGACAATATTTTGTTCAGAGATTAATAAGCATCCTAACCAAATGGAATGATTAATCATTTCTCTGGCATGGTGCTGAAATTCAATTAATTTAAAAAATAAACGATGAAATACTTTTTAATAAATAACACCTGCAAAAGAGCGCTGACTTTAGTTGTATTCTATGCAGTTTCCATATCTCTGACAAGCTGCAATGACGACGAAAAGCAAAGCATATCCAGTCCGGACTGGCAACTGGTTTGGAGCGACGATTTTGAAGGCCCTGCCGGACAATTGCCGGACGCATCTAAATGGGGATATGACCTGGGCAACAACAACGGCTGGGGCAATCAGGAGTTGGAAAACTATACCAACAATCCCGAAAACGTCTCATTGGACGGCGATGGTAATTTAGTGATCACCGCCATAAAAAACGGCAATTCTTATACCTCGGCCAGGATTAAAACCCAAAATAAATTCTCTCAGGCTTACGGCCGGTTCGAAGCCCGATTAAAGACACCATACGGACCAGGAATCTGGCCGGCA
>JADMKR010000240.1 GCA_015478765.1 Flavobacterium sp. | reverse complement strand
TTTTAGCCTCCGCATAAGCCAAGCCGTTATGATCTTTGACAAATGAAATAACTTCTTTAACGCGTTTTCGATCTTTATTGTGGTTTTTAACCGAATTGATAAGCCACTTTTTTTCTGTTGGCGAGCAATTATTGAGAACATGGATCAGCGGCAATGTCATCTTCTGCTCTTTGATATCGATACCGGTGGGTTTGCCGATAGCTTCATCGGTGTAGTCGAAAAGGTCGTCTTTGATCTGGAATGCCATGCCAATAAGTTCACCAAACTTTCGCATATTTTCGACCTTTGCAACATCTTCCACCACAGATCGCGCGCCCAGTGCGCAACAGGCCGCGATCAACGTCGCCGTTTTTTTACGTATAATTTCGTAGTATATATCTTCGGTAATGTCCAGTCGGCGCGCTTTCTCGATCTGCAGCAGCTCCCCTTCACTCATTTCGCGCACTGCAACCGATATTATCTGCAGCAAATCAAAATCGCCATTATCTATCGACAGCAATAATCCTTTCGACAGTAAATAATCGCCCACCAGCACTGCGATCTTGTTCTTCCACAGCGCATTAATGGAAAAGAATCCACGGCGACGGTTGCTGTCGTCAACAACGTCATCATGAACCAAGGTAGCAGTATGAATCAATTCAATTACCGATGCTCCGCGATAGGTTCTTTCGTTTACATCACCCGATAACATCTTGGCGGTAAGAAATACGAACATAGGGCGCATCTGCTTACCTTTTCGGTTCACGATGTAATAAGTGATACGATTCAGCAGCGCGATTTGCGAAGTCATCGATTCATAGAACTTCTTTTCGAAAAGTTCCATCTCCTTTTGGATCGGCTGCTTTATTTGTGAAGTGATGTTCATCTGGCATCCAAAGGTACGTTATCGGCCGCAACTGACAAAAGTCAAATTGCAATCATGTTTCACAGTAAATGACGATACACTGTCTGTTATTTTCAGCCTTCTTTGTTTGCTAGCTGTCCGCAGGCAGCATCAATATCTTTTCCTCTGCTACGCCGAACTTTAACCACTACGTTATTGCGTTCCAATGCGTCGATGTAGGCGTTGATGCTTTCTTCCGACGCCTGCTGGAATTCGCCGTCATCGATGGGGTTATACTCAATCAAATTAACTTTGCAGGGAACATATTTGCAAAATTTGACAAGCGCATCGATTGATTGCTGATTGTCGTTGATGTCTTTCCAGACGACATATTCGTAGGTAACCTTGCTTTTAGTTTTTAAATACCAATATTCCAATGATTCACGCAATTCGGCCAGCGGAAAATTCTTGCTGAAGGGCATGATACGCGACCGAATATCATCGATGGCACTGTGAAGCGAAACCGCCAATCGGAATTTAACATCGTCATCGGCAAGCTTTCGAATCATTTTCGGAACTCCGGATGTTGAAACCGTAATGCGCTTGGGCGACATTCCCAAACCTTCATCGGAAGTAATCATTTCGATGGCTTTCAAAACATTGTTGTAATTCATCAGCGGCTCGCCCATACCCATGAAAACTATATTGGACAATGGCCTGTCATGATAGAGTCGGCTTTCACTGTCGATGGCTACCACCTGATCGTAAATTTCATCAGGCCCAAGATTACGCATTCGTTTGAGTCGGGCAGTTGCGCAAAAATTACAGTCAAGGCTGCATCCAACCTGGCTTGAAACGCAGGCCGTAGTGCGCTTATTGGTCGGGATCAAAACCGATTCTACTACGAGACCATCATGCAACCGCACTGCATTCTTCACGGTTCCGTCGGAACTGCGTTGCATTTGATCGACCTTGATGTGATTGATGACGAAATGTTCTTCCAACATAGCGCGGGTCTCCTTGGAAAGGTTGGTCATATCGTCAAAACTATGTGCGCTTTTGCTCCACAGCTATTCGTAAACCTGGTTTCCGCGAAAAGCCTTGTCACCATTAATGACGAAAAACTCCCGCAATTTATCTTTTGAAAGTGACCGGATATCGGTTTTTTGGGATTGCATGGCGCAAAGTTAGCCATTCACCGCGATAAGTGACTCAGGCTTATAAGTTTTTTATAATTTTACAAAAACACTATTATGCACTTCATATCACCTGCACTTGAAAATTACGTCGAACAACATTCTGCAAACGAACCGGCATTATTGGCCGAACTAAATAGGGAAACTCATCAGAAGATCTTGATGCCGCGCATGCTTAGCGGCCATTTTCAGGGTCGGGTGCTGAGTATGATTTCCAAAATTACGCAGCCAAAGACCATATTGGAAATTGGAACCTATACCGGATATGCCACGCTGTGTCTCGCTGAAGGCATTGCCGAAAACGGCCAAATTCATACGATCGACAACAATGAAGAGCTTTACGATTTCCAACGAAAATATTTCGACCGATCGGAATGGGCAGATCGGATTTTTCAGCATCTCGGAAATGCTTTGGAGATTATACCGACCATTGATCGAAAGTTCGACCTGGTTTTTATCGATGCCGATAAAGAGAATTACGGAAAATATTTTGAAATGGTTGTTCCCAAAATGAACAGTGGCGGATTAATCCTATCTGATAATGTTCTGTGGAGCGGCAAAGTATTGGAAGCGGCAAAAGACAATGATAAAAGCACCAAAGCACTTCAGCAATACAACATCACTTTAAAAAACGACCCACGTGTCGAGACGGTGCTCTTACCCATTCGTGACGGGCTCACTGTTACTAGGGTTATCTAGGTTTTCCTTCTTATCGGGGAAAAATGTATCGCGGAAATAGACATAAATACGCAACATTATCAGCGCCATAAATATGCCGTAAATATATCCGCAGATGATGTCTAACGGATAATGCAGGCCAAGGTATATTCTGCTATAAGCAAATATTAACGGCCATAAAAAGATAAATCCAACATATTTTCGAAAAGGCCTCATGACCGTGAAAAGGAAAAATGCGACAGCCATCGAGTTTGACGCATGGCCTGAGAAAAAACTAAATGAATTCCGATGTTGCACAGCTCTCATAAGATCGGCGAGCTCGGTATTATTGACAGGGCGGAGGCGTTCAAATAAGTTTTTAAAAATATTGGTCGTTTGGTCGGTCAATGTTATCAGTGCAGCAATCACAAATATGATCAACAATGCATGGCGCCAGCCAAGGCTTTTAAAAAGCAGCACCAGTATGATCAAAAATACCGGAATCCAGCTCAGTTGATTGGTGATCAACAGCCATAATGCGTCGTATTTTTCGGACCCCAAACCATTTAAAAAGACAAAGAGCTTCTGGTCTATTTCGAGGATTTTTTCTATCATCGGCTTTGCCTTTTTATGGGACCGCTGACAATATCCTCAATATCGGTCTTCACTTTATTGATTTCTTCCGTTGAGTCGCCGGTCAGGTTTTGTTTCGCCTTATCGATTTCAAGGTCGATATTCTTTTTTATGTCGGTAACCGACTTGGCGAGTTCGTTCTCGTCGGCGCTACGGGTAATCTCGCTTTTGATATCATTGGTAGCGTCGCGTAGCTGGCGCATTCCCTTGCCCAGCGTACGTGCTATCTCGGGAATTTTATCGGCCCCGAAAAGCATCAATACAATAAATACTATAAAAATCAATTCGCTGCCGCCAATACCGAACATACTACTCCTTTTTTAACAATTGCAAAGTTACAAAGTTAGGTACTGAAACCACTGGCATTAACAGTTAATTTAATCGAATTTGGATTTTTCAGCGACTCGTGGCCAATGATTATTTGCAGTGTCCACATCGGCAGTTTCTTCTTTAGGATCGACCACAATTTTGGCAATAGCTTTTTGAACGGCAAATGTTCGCGAAACCTGGTCGTCATTCAGTCGCCATATCTGTGCCGGAAAAGTGTGGTTTTCGGTAGTTCCATCCTCAAATGTCAGTTCGACGATGAGCGGCATTACGAGTCCGCCGGGCTTATCAAAAGTCACTTCATAGAAGTATTTTGGCGATTTTAGTGCGGCGCGTTCAGCTGTCGTGAAATTATTTGACAAATACTCGTCGAGTGTTTTTACCTCTTTTATATTCAGCGGTTTGTTCATTGCCGGCTTGTAATCGGTGCTGCCTTCAACAACAGAAAAAACCATTGGTCCGGTCATGTTTCTTCGGTTACGACGAGTGGCTTCGGCGGCTTTAAATCCTTCAGGCGCTACATCGGAAACGAAAAATCGCTTCACCTCTTTGATTCCGATATCGGTGTAATCGGTGGTGAAAAACCATCCGCGCCAGAACCAATCCAAGTCGACTGCCGAGGCGTCTTCCATCGTCCGAAAGAAGTCTTCCGGTGTCGGATGTTTGAATTTCCAACGGTTGGCATACGTTTTAAACGCATGGTCAAAAAGTTCGCGTCCCATAATGGTTTCACGTAATATATTCAATGCCGTCGCCGGCTTACCATAGGCGTTGTTTCCAAACTGACGAATAGTTTCCGAATTTGTCATTATCGGCTCGATGCCACGTTGGTCACCGCTCATGTACGGAATGATGTTCTTTGCCGGTCCGCGTGGTGTTGGCCAGTTCGGATCCCATTCTTTTTCGGCTACAAATTCCAGGAAGGAGTTGAGTCCTTCGTCCATCCAGGTCCATTGACGCTCATCTGAATTTACGATCATCGGGAACCAGTTGTGGCCAACTTCGTGAACGATAACGCCCATCATTCCCCATTTTGTGCGATCGGTATATTTTCCATTTTCGTCCGGACGGCCAAAGTTCCAGCAAATCATCGGGTATTCCATTCCCTGATCCTGGGCGTTGACTGAAATCGCTTTGGGATACGGATAATCGAATGTGTGTTTTGAGTAGCTTTTTAAAGTATGCGCCACAATTCTTGTTGAATACTCTTCCCACAGCGGATTTCCTTCCTTTGGATAAAGCGATACAGCCATTACGGTTTTGCTCTCCAACTGTACTGCCATGGCGTCGCAGATGAATTTTCGTGATGTTGAGATACCGAAATCACGTACATTTTCGGCTTTGAACTTCCAGGTCTTTTTCTTGTCGGAAAAACCTTTTTCGTTCTTCTCTGCTTCTGCCTGTGTGACGATAATAACGGGTTTGTCGAAAGTCTTTTGTGCTAGCGCATACCGTTTCAATTGTTCTGCGGTGAAAACTTCGGAACGGTTTTGCAGTTCACCTGTAGCGTCTAAAAAGTGATCGGCAGGAACTGTAATGTTGACTTCGTAATCACCAAAAGCAAGCGCAAATTCACCGCTTCCCCAAAACTGCATGTTTTGCCAGCCTTCAACATCGTTGTAAACGGCCATTCGCGGAAAAAACTGCGCGATCACATACAAATTGTTGCCATCTTTTGGAAAGTGTTCATAGCCCGATCGGCCACCATTGATCATATAATTATTGATGTTGTACCACCATTTGATCGAAAACGAAATTTTTTCACCCGATGCCAAAGGTTTTGCCAGGTCGATACGCATCATGGTTTCATTTATGGTGTAATCCATTGGTTTTCCTGCTGCATCGCGAACGTAGTCGATCTTAAAACCACCGTCAAAACTTTGCTCCAGGTATTTGCGCGAAAATCCCGCAGCGCTTATAGCGACATCGGCACGGGTATTTTGTACTAAAGGCGTCTTGGAATTGGCAGCCCGCATGTTCTGATCGAGCTGAAGCCAGAGATATTCCAACGATTCTTGTGCATTGTTATGATAAGTGATGGTTTCCACACCGTATAACCGCGCGTTTTTATCATCAATTTCGATATCCATCTTGTAGTCGGCTTTTTGCTGATAATAAGCTGGTCCGGGGGCGCCGGATGCCGTGCGATACATGTTTGGGGTGGCCAACAGATCATACATTTGACGAAACTTATTGTCGTCGGTACGGGGTTCCTGTGTTTTAACTTCCTGTGCAGTTGCAGTAATGGCGCATAGTACAAATAAAAGGTATTGTAATCTTTTCATAGAATTATGGACTTTTGGCTAAATATAAATCTTTTTATTGAGTTTTTAGTAACGCAATTCTGCCACCGATTTATCGGTCGTTAGCAGCAGACTTTGTTTTTTGCCATTGATGTTGGTTTGTATAACATTTTGCTGTTCCGTTACATAGTCGAACAGGATTTTATTCTGAATCTTGAAACTGTTAATTTTCCTGACTCCGGTTACCCTGAAATAACAAATCAGAACATTGTCTTCAATTTCTTTGCTCATGAATTCCATCGTAGCGGTTTTCCCGTTGATCTGCAAAATCATGCTTTCTTTGATGTATTTCAACATCATCTCACGATCCTGGGCCGATTCGGTTGGTTCACCTAACATCATTTGCTTGTTATATTTGAGTTCAGCAGCTTCGTTAAAGTCGTCCAGAAAAATGCGCGTGGTTATTTGCACCATCTGTTTTTCGGCAACGTAGTCGATTTGATAAATGCCGACGTAAAATTTATGTGCGCCAAAACCGACGCTGAACAACGCGATCGAAATGAGCAATGAATATTTTGCGATAAGATTCATAGTGGCAAATGTATACTTTTAGTGATTTAGTTCATTGAATTCCTTCGCCATTTTGTCAAGGAATTCCAATAGATGAAGATGATTTGAATAATTTGTGAAATCCGATCCGATGGGAATTCTGGCGTCACAATATTCCAGAAATAAATTTATTTTGTCGGCGCTAATTTTTAAGTCAGAAGTCAAGTATTCCGGTGGAAGTACCGATATTATATAATTCCTGACATTCGACTTAGCGGGTCCTTCCTTCTTTCGTTTGGTGCGAATACCGAGCGCTTTGGTGATTGCACTGCCTATCATGATCAGGTTAACTCCGGTAAGTTCACTTTCCATTTTCGGATTGGTCTCGATATACAGCGGTTTGGTCTTGCTTAATGATTCGGTATATGGATCGGGCGGAATAAACATTGCACCCATCTGAAACTCCTCTACCAAGATGATGTTTTTACTGTCAGTCGCAAGATTCCCGCTTAGAACATATCCGTTGACCGTCACTTCCCGCAATTTATTGATGGTGGGTGTCAATTTTAAAATTAAAGGTTCAGCAAAATCGGATTTTTTCACAACGTGAATCTGGGGCGCAAAATGCGGATGCCGAAAATGCAATGTATCATTAACTTCGGCTGTGAGTTTAAAATAGCCGATATTACTGGTAAGCACATAGGTATGACGATTCTGATTTACGACCTGAATACTGTCGAGTGCTATATCGGGTGCGGTAACATAACCTTGCAAAAGTGATTGTGCTGGCGCGGAAGCGCACATAAAAAAAAGCAATATGAATACTATATTTCTCATCGGTTTTGATCCAGAAAAGATTCAGCCACACGCCCGAGGTGAAATTTGATGAGATCCAGATTTTTTTCGTGGATGACTTTGGCAAGTTCCAAATCATCCGCCGCAAAATATTTAAAAGCACTTACCCTGTCCGGCGCAATCTTCAGATTTTCGACATAGTAAGTATCATCTTCAAACAATTTGGATAAGCGCTCAAGCAGGCGTTCCTTCTTCTCTACTTCGATTTCCTTTTTCAACATATCGGTCTTTCCCGACAACATGTTGAGAACTGCATCGAGCGGACCAGACTGCGCACCGTATAATCGTCGTTCGGCCGGTGTATATGATTTCGCGGGCTTGGAAAGAATTCCCAGCGATACGGCGTTGATATGCGCATAGGCATTTACCACGGTTTCCTCGAGCTCGATCGCCTTTTTCGTCAAAGTTATCACCATGGGTGTTTCCTCAAAATCGGTTGCATCAACCGAATGTCTCAGGTATTCGTATTCCGGATGCGAAATTATCAGCAAATCGTCTTCGGAAGCCGCAATTCGAAATTCGCCTTTCTGATCGGTAAGCACCGATTTTTCGTTGACCAGATTTACGATATCGACACCTGCAACGGGGCGACCGTCGGAGACTATCTTACCAAAAAGGGGCCTGTCCGCATTTTGCGCAAAAGAATAATTGATGACCAATAGTAAAATTACACTAATTCTCATTCCTCATATTATTATAGTTGGCGGCTAGAAACGACAGTCGGAATTCGACCATTTCCTTATTGCGTGACATTAGGGCGGTTTGTAGTGCCGAATCTTCAACCGCATACCGTTTAAAACCATCCACAAGCTCGGATGAAATCGACAATCTTTCCGTAAAATATTGGTCTCCAAAACTATCGAGCTGAGCCAGCAGCCGTTCGTTTGTCTCGACGGCAAGTTCTTTTTTGAGCATTGCCGTGCGCCCGGTAATAGCATTGATTATTGGATCTACCGGCAACGAGCCTCCTAAAATACCAAGAAGATGAATCGGTTTAAAGTCGCCTGCTGTTTTTAATCGGCGCTCCGCCGGCGTATATTTCCTCTGACCCTTGGGTATAATTCCGAGCGCTTCTGCGTTAATATGAGAGTATTGATTGACAACGGCTTCGTCAAGTGTGGTTACTTTCGGAATCATTGAAATTTGGACAACATCCGAAAAATCATCGGCATCCACCAAATAACGGTGCACCTCGAGATTGACTGCTGTAATTACGAGTAAATCACCCGGTTGTGCGCCAATCGAAAAAAAGCCTTCACTGTTGCTACGAGCATATTTCTTGGATATCAGATATACGATGTTTATACCATCGACCGACGAATCGGCGGCAGAAATACGTGCACGAAAAAGTTGCTCCTGCGACTGCGCCTGAAATGCTACACCACTTAAAAAGAATACAATAACAAGTAAGTAGTTTTGTTGCAAGAATTGATATTTAAATGTTTGTCGGAAATGTGGTGGCCGTAAATGTATCGGTGGAAACTCAAAATTTAGTATTAACAGCCTGCCAATTTTCTGTTAAGAATTGATTTCGAACAAATAATAAAAGAATTGTAATTTTACGCGTGAAAGAAACCCAGATGAAAAAACTGATTATCGCCAGCACATCCACTCTGCATGGAGGTTCATACCTTGATTATTTACTGCCTGACTTGAAGTCGTTTTTGGGAAATGTTCGTGAATTGCTATTTATACCTTTTGCCCGTCCGGGCGGAATATCACATGATATGTATACCGAGAAAGTGGCCGACACATTCAGCAATATCGAAATTGCCGTCAAAGGCATCCACGAGTATGCCGACAAAAATACTGCGCTTAAAGAAGCTCAGGCGATTTTTACCGGAGGCGGAAATACATTTCTGCTGGTATCGCAATTGTACGACATGAATCTGATGTCATTGCTTTCGGATGTAGTGGCAAACGGCACGCCGTATCTTGGCACCAGTGCCGGCAGTAACATTACAGGCGTATCGATGAAGACGACCAACGATATGCCTATAATTCATCCGCCGAGTTTTACAACCTTGGGACTGGTACCGTTCAATATCAATCCGCATTACATAGAATCTGATGGTCCTGCCGGCCATATGGGTGAAACCCGTGAAATGAGAATCAGGGAGTTTCACGTTTTTAATAGCGAACCTGTTATCGGTTTGCGCGAGGGAAGTTGGCTGGAGGTCAACGGCGAATCCATTGTTTTAAAAGGTCAGTTGTCTGCGAGAGTTTTTTGTCAAGGAAAAGAAGCTGTGGAAGTTAATCCGGGAACAAACCTGTCAGATCATTTACGAGCATAAAAAAAGTCCCGAATCACTTCGGGACTTAGAGCGGAAGACGAGGCTCGAACTCGCGACAACCAGCTTGGAAGGCTGGAGCTCTACCAACTGAGCTACTTCCGCATTATTGTGGTGCAAATATAAATATAAACTTCACTAGCTTGCAAATTTATTTTTCGATTTTTTTTGAATTTTCAATGGCATTGCATGAGAGAAAATGCTAAAGCTATGAAATAAAGTTTGTTATCAGTATTGTGAAAAATAAAAAAAGGCGACAAAAACTGCCGCCTTTTTTCTAAAACCAAATCTATAAGTTACGAAACAAAGTTCGCAGGAGTAATTCCATCGCGTGACGGATGGTAAATGTATAAGCAAGATTTATCTTTTATTGTTGAGATAAGTTGCTTTGTCAGCTCTCTTGGAACGGCAGGACAACCTAAAGATCGACCCAATCGGCTGTTGTTTTTGATAAACGAATCTGAAACATAGTCTGCACCGTGAATAACGACTGCGCGATTTCTGGCATTGTCATTCACGCCTTTTTCAAGGCCGTCAAGTTTCAATGACATTCCGTGTTTCCCGGTATAAGTTTCGCCGGTAAGGTAAAAACCCAGGCTGCTTTTATACGATTCTGACGCGTTCGAAAAGTTTTTTGCGAACACATCACCGGTGTTCCGACCATGTGCGACAAGCGAATGCATCAAAACTGTGTTTGTTGTCATATCGATTACCCACATTCTTTTTTTGTTTGCTGAAAGGCTGAAATCGACGATAGTAAGAATATCGTTTTTAACCAATCCTTTTTCTTTTAATTGGTAATATCCTTCCAGAGCTTTAGTAAAACTTCTAAGTTCGGGTTTTTCAAATTTCCCAAGATTTAGCGTGTTATAAGTATTGTTTGCCTTGGCTTCAAATGACAATTCTTTCGTTATTGTTGCAATTTCAGGTTTTGATTCTTTAACCTCTGGAGTAACAAATGAAGCTAAAAGTAGCGCGGTGTGTAGAAAAATTTTGTAAATCATTGGCTATCTATTGATTATGTTAAACTTGGGGCATCCAAAAATACAAATAATATTCCCGGACGTATTGTTAAATGTGAAAAAAATATCTTGATGGAATGAAAAGGTTAGAAATAGCAACCCTTTCCAATTGTAGAAAACCTTTATGCAACAATGATGCCATAAGGAGTTAATTGCGTGAGACATACCAGATAACGGATATATTAGCGGTTTATTGCGAAAAACTTGCAATTGTGCATTTAAATATTACATTTGTTCGACGAACTGCACGTTTTTATGTCAAAAGCTATTTTTGCCTTCCTATTTCTTGTGCTTTCCCAAATGGCAATCAGCCAGCAAAAAACTCTTCAGGCAAAGGCGACTGAAGAGCATATCTCGATTGACGGAATTATTGATGAAAACGCGTGGAAAGACGCGCCGGTTGCAACTGATTTTATCATGTATGCGCCAGATAATGGC
>JADMKR010000239.1 GCA_015478765.1 Flavobacterium sp. | reverse complement strand
CCGTCTGTAAAAATATTGGCTTCTTATATAATTCGAACGGATAAAAAATATCTGCTTCGTTAATGACCCACGCCTCAATATATTGCGTAAAGTAATTATGACGGGTGAAATAGTACACTTGGCGCACTTTATCAGTATCATTTTCAAACGTATTTTTTTTGATGAAATTCTCAATGTGAACCATATCGCCATAAGGCCGGTAGAGTTCGCCGTGCGAGAACATAACATCTTCTTTGGTGATTTGTGTCTTCACCTTGCCATTTGCTATTTCTTTATTTGGCTTCCCGAAAGGAGTTCTTCCCATTGACCATTTATAGCTGGGAAGCTCAACTAATGGATACAACCAACGCTGATTGTCCGATTTGGGTATATCGGAAGCGGTAAGCTCGAGGCGGCGGTCGCCTTTTCGGCCCGGAGGCAAATCGACAAATTCCGGCGCGCCATTGTAACTCTTCAGGTTCAGGAAAAGTTTCTTATCAAGTTGGAGCTCCACACGCAAATTCATGATAGGAAATGCGCCCGATAAGGTAGCTTCGTAAAAATCGGATACCTGTGTTACATCGGTAACTGTGTAATAAAAATAGTAATCGATGATGTCGCCTATTTCAAGCCCGGCTATTGCCAATACTTTGTCGTCGTCCACCGACCGCGCGTTCTGGTCAACATTGATTATTTCGGTTTTTCCCGAAGGTTTGATAATTTTCACACCCAACATGCTCTTTTCAAGATTTCCGGTTCGGCTCATCAATTCTTTAAAAGAGAATTCGGAAAATTCTTTTACCGATGCCGCGTCCTGCAATTTTACACGCTTTCTGAACCCTTGCTTTGGGTAGAACATCGGGTAATAAAAATACTTGTATTGGAAAATCGTAACTGCCGATTGGTCCTGCCACTTTTCGGGTACGACGGTTGCGTTACTTTCAGGGGTGTCGATTCCCCAAAACATTTTTTCGACTTCATCTTTTTCTTGCGCCGAGACAAAAGCTGCCATCAAAAGCAGCACAAACGGGATAACTTTCTTCATTAGGATTTGATAAAAACTAGGGGTTGATTGTAAATGGATTTGAGGTTTTTGTTGGTTTCATTCCAGGCGTCGAAATCCGACTTTTTTAGAATGCCTTCATTGAAAATGAACGTTTTTTTGCATTTGATTTCGGTAGCCGACTGGGTGTAAGCAATGTTCACCTTATAATGACTGTTGGTGAAGTTAACGTCGTCGGGCAACTCTTTTACTTTGTATCCGGCGGGAATTTGCAGTACCACTGTCGAATTGTAATTGGTTTTAAAATCGAATTCGTAATCGGTCTTTCTCTCTTTCAGATCAAGTCCCTCATACTCCTTTAAAAGTTCCAGGTCAACGTAAAGTTCGTCATCAAACGTCGATACTTTATTGCGAACGGTTATATCATAATCCAATTCCAGTAACTGTTCCCGATTGGCCAAGTCGGATGTAATCACGTTAGCCACTTCAGCATTCTTATCATAACGGGCCAAAAAGTTCTCAAGCGCTGTGTTCTTGTTGTGTATCTCAAGCATGTCGAGTCGATACAGGAAATCAGAACAGCTTTGTCCGGTGAAAGTTTTGGAGCATTTACCCTTTAACATTTCGCCGTCAATTGTAAAGGTGGCCGAATAGGTTTCTGCATTCTTACCGTGATTTTCAGCCGGGACCTTATCGATAATAAATTTGTCCCCATCTTCGATCATTACTTCTTTGCCCTGAATTCGCTCGGCATTCATACCAAGAGGCATAAATTTTTCGGTTCCGTCGAGAAAATATCGTTTGCCGTTCAAGACCACTGTACAAATCATGTGGTTATCGACTGCGAGCGAAGGCGTATTGTAATCGTAGGCGAGATGCTTAGTGCCAATCCATGTCAGACGACCGTCCAATCCTGCGAGCTGCAACATTTGCTTTGTCAGATTGGCCATTCCTTTGCAATCACCATAACGTTTTGTAAAGACATTATCGGATTCATCAGGTTTAAAACCTGCGATGCCATCCTCGAAAGCGATGTATCGAATGTTGTCCTGTACCCAGTAATAAATGTTGCGCACTTTTTCCATGTCTGTCTTTGCCGTAGCAGTGAGCTCAGCAACTTTATCCTTGAAAACAGAAGGATCGTCTTGCACCATATCGACCAGTGATTTATACCACGTATACAGATCGGCACTGGTAGCAAATAGCTTTTTCTGGTCGCCCTGATATTTAAACGATTTGGCGATTAACAGGATATGCGGATACACATGACTTTTGCCCGGTGAATTCGACTCATCAATAAACGACGGAATGTTAGTCATCCGAAAACTATATGTGGTGGAACTTTTATCCTGCGTAACCGATTTTTGGATGTCGTGACCGGCAAAGTTAAATTCCTTGAGTTCCAGGTCGAGCCAATCGGGTACGGTAATGGTGATTACCCTGTCCATGACCGGATATTCGGCAGTAAAGTACAGCGATGTGAAATATTTTACATCGTGGAATGTCTTTTCAACGTTGTAATTATAGGAATAACCCTGAACCGGAAAATCAACGGATACATACTTCACGCGAGCATCATTGTAAAACAGGTCGCGGTCTTTGTAAAATTCATCTTTTACGGCGAGATTGGCGGTCTTATCATTCCGGTATTGAATCTGAAACGACTCAATCTTTGACTCACTATCGTAGAATTCGTATTTCTGAATATCGGCACGGTGGTTAATATTCATCAACTTTTCGTGAATCTTATTGGTGGCAGTAACTTTCTCTCCGTTTTTACTGATACCGAAAGTTACTGAATTGCGGCTTTCCAGGATTGCCACATCTTCTTTGTCAAATTGTTCGCGAAGTTGCTTGGCTAACAGTATGTCTTCACCCGTTGGATCGAGGCTTTTTTGCGCCGACACATTCACTGCCAAAAGAAGCAGCAAAACACACATCTTTTTCATTAACAAAATTTTGGGAAATATAATATAAAAAAGTAGGACGCCAAATTTTTATCCACCGATTCACATTAAATATTCATTAAAATAAATATGTGCTGATGCATATTCCTTTTTCACGATAGTAATTTGCATATATTTACGACTTCAAATTTTCAATCCAATTGACACATACTTTACTCGGAAAATTTATTTTTCCTTTACTTGTTTTCCAGATTGGCACTGCAAAAGCCCAATCGGTCGACGAAAACGCTGCCCTACTGTGGTTTGACCAAAAAATCGGCAAAGAAAACGCCGGTGTTTTCAATGGAGGCGTTTACATAAACACCTATCGTTTAAACAATGACACCCATCCTTATTTCCACGAAAATAATTTTTCGCAGGGCTGGGTTGAGTACGATGCGCAGAGATGGTCGGCGGTTCAATTAAAATATGACACGCACCGCAATGAATTGATTTTGCAATCGGAAGGCAACTACAGTTATATGGCCATCAGTCTGAGCAGTGAAAAAACTTCGGCTTTTTCGATTTACGATCGGAATTTCGTGAACCTGAAACTACGCCATAACAATTTACCGGAATTTATTAATTCTGTTTATTATGAAGAAGTTTCCATAGTCCCGAACGTGATGTTATACGCAAGTCACCACAAGAGCAGTCGGGAAAAGATTCAGGATGGCCGCGTATACGATACATTCAGCGTAAAAAACACCTACGCACTTTTGAAAAATGGCGAATTTTACCCAGTAAATTCAAAACGGGAAATCGTGCATCTTTTTCCGGATCGCAAACGAGTGATAAACGATTTTTACCAACTTCACCGCAAGAAAGCGAAAAGTAATCCGCAAGAATTTTTATTCGAACTTCTGCGCTTTATCCACAAGAGCGAAAATAATATTTAAACTAAATGATCAAATTTTTCTTAGGATGTCTCTTCTTGACATTCAGTACAACTATCTATGCACAGGTTGAACAAAAAATTTCCGTAAATTTTACCGATGCGACGATTAATGACGCATTGTCTGAAATTGAAAAAGTTTCCGGAACCCGGATATTTTATGACCCCGCGTGGATACCGGCCGATTCGAGGATAACCAAAACCTTTTCCAATGCGACCCTTGACGTTGTTCTTGCCGCGGTGCTCGAAGGATCATCGCTGAACTATTATATCGACAAAAACAAAGTAATACTGACCAAAAACAGCATCATCTACGATCAGTTGCCCGAAAACTTTTTTGGCGAGGGAAATCAGATCAGCTCAAATCAGCCGATCTTTCGGCGGGAATATGATTCACTTGGCAAGGGTCAATCAATTGCTGATGGCGTTCAGTTCATCGGCCGCGAATCAAAAGCAGGCGCACGCGACAACTACCGTTTAACCGGAACTATTACCGATCAGAAAACAGGACAACCCGTGGCCAATGTCATTATCGGCGTTAAAGGAAGCGAACAGACCACAGAGACCGATAATAACGGGAATTTCGTCCTTCAGGTTCCCGCCGGAGTGCAAACGATAGAAACCACGTCTTTCACTCATAAAAAAATATTGCAAAACATCGTAATGTATGACGATGGCAGATTAAGTATAGAGGTTGCCGAAAACCGAAACCTTTTGGACGAGGTGGTTGTCGTAGGGCAGCAAAATCAAAAGGTACGAACAGCGACATCGGGTGTTACGACTATTGATGTCGAAGCCATAAAAAACATTCCGCTGGTTTTGGGCGAGCGCGATATAATGAAAGTCGCAACCACATTGCCGGGCGTGAAAGTCACCGGCGAGGGCTCGGCCGGCTACAGCGTGCGCGGCGGAAAAGAAGATCAAAACCTGATATTACTCGACAATGCCGTACTATACAATCCGTCGCATTTCCTGGGTTTTTTCTCAGCGGTAAATCCGTTTACCACACAAAATGCGACCATTTATAAGGGAAGTATCCCGGCTGAATTTGGCGGCCGACTTTCATCGGTATTCGATATCACCACCAAGGATGCAAACCACGAGAAAATTAGCGGTGAAGGCGGAATCGGTCCTGTTACCAGCAATTTAGCTGTGGGAATTCCCATAGTTAAAGGAAAAGCCGGACTTCTTGTGGGCGGCCGGGCAACCTATTCCGGCTGGATTTTGCGATCATTGGACGACCCTGCGTTGCGCAACAGCCAAGCCTCCTTCTACGACGGCATGATCAAATACGACCACAAGATCAATGCGAATAATGACTTCGAAGCCATGGGCTACTACAGTAATGACAAATTCAGCATTACCTCGGATTCATTATTTAATTATAGTAACAGATTGGTTTCCCTACGGTGGAATCACACTTTCAATCCGCGGAATAAAGCATCGGTAATTGTGACCAACAGCGAGTATAAATTCGGGATCGACTATGAATCCGATAATCCCAATTCGTTTAATTTCGGATATAAAATCAATGAGACACAGGCAATCATCAAGGCTAATTTAAGGCTGAATGAAAAACATACCATCAATTACGGCATCGCGAGCAAGTTATACAACATCGACCCGGGGAATTTGTCACCCACATATCCTGAATCGCTTCAGGTTCCCATCAACATCCGATCGGAAAAAGCACTGGAGTCGGCATTATACGCTTCCGACAGTTATAATGTAACCGATAAACTACTGGTTGACATCGGACTTCGCTATTCGTTTTACGCAGCTTTGGGTCCATCGGTACAACGGCTTTACGAACCCGGACTTCCATTGAATGAAGGAACCGTTACAGGTGAAAACATATATGATAAAAATGAAGTAATCAAAACATACGGCGGTCTCGAGCCAAGGGTTGCAGCGCGATACATGATCACCGACGATCTGTCGGTTAAAGCCGGATTCGATCAGACCTACCAATATATCCACTTGCTGGCAAATAACACCACCCAGTCGCCAACAGACACCTGGAAATTATCAGATTTAAATGTCGAACCTCAATTTTCGACACAATATTCATTGGGAGTGTTCAAAAAATTCGACAATAACGGTCTCGAGGCCAGCGTTGAAGGATATTATAAAAAATCGTCCAACTTCCTGGACTACAAAGTTGCGGCGCAATTGCTGCTGAACGAGAATATTGAAACCGAACTTCTTCAGGGTGAAGGAAAAGCATACGGAGTCGAGTTCCTTTTGAGAAAAAACAATGGCCGGTTAAATGGCTGGTTGGGTTATACGTATTCACGGACATTCATCAAATTGGACAGTGAGTTCAGCGATGAAAGGGTGAATAATGGCGAATTTTTCGCTGCCAATTTCGACAAGCCGCATGATTTCAGCGCAGTTCTCAATTATAAATTCACCCAGCGGTATAGCTTTTCGGCCAATTTTGTTTATCAAACCGGGCGGCCAATCACCTATCCGATTGGTACTTATCAATACGGAAATGCCGAATATACCTTGTATAGTGACCGTAATAAATTCAGGATCCCCGATTATTTCCGACTGGACATTGGTGTAAATATCGAAGGCAACCATAAAATCAAGAAACTCGCCCACAGTTTCTGGAATATATCAATTTATAATGTGCTGGGCAGAAACAACCCGTATTCAGTGTTTTTTGTAACTGAAAGCGGCGAGGTGAAAGCCTATCAAACCTCAATCTTTGCAATGCCAATCCCAACTGTTACCTACAATTTTAAATTTTAACCAATGAACCCCAGAATATTAATTTATTTTCTGTTGATCAGTTTTACGTTTGCCGGATGTGTCGATCCGTACCAAATGGAAACCAATACCTTTGAAGATGCGATCGTTGTCGAAGCCTCGGTCAGCAATCAGAATAAACAACATACCGTCAAGATTACCAGGGCTTACCGCCTCGAGGATAGCAGCCCGACTATCGAAACCGGCGCCACTGTTGTTGTGACCGACGACGCTGGAAATTCCTACGATTTTAATTTTGATTCGGGCGTTTACAAATCGGTCACTGCTTTTCAGGCCGTAGGCGGTCGCGCCTACACACTTACAATTACGACATCCGACGGGAGCGTTTATCAATCATCTTCGGAATCGCTGACCACATCCACCGAAATCGAAAGTGTGGAAGCCGACGTGATTATTAAAGACGGCCAAAAAGGTGTTCAAATTAGCGTAAACAGTAGCGACCCATCAGGAAATTCGAAGTATTACCGGTACGAGTATGAGGAAACCTACAAAGTAGTCGCCCCGTACTGGTCGGAGAATATGGCAAGCGTCGTTTTGGATTCGGAAGCTGGAATGAGTACCGGCGATGTTATTGTGGTGGAACCGCGAACGTACGAAGCGCGTACCTGCTACAGTACGAATCGCTCAACCGATTTAATCATCACCAGTACGACCGACTTGAGCAGTGACATGGTGCAGGACTTCCCTGTTCGCTTCATCGCGGTAACCGATCCGATTATAAAACACCGCTACAGTGTCAATGTGTTGCAATATGTACAAAGTTTGGCCGCGTATACGTTTTACAAAACGCTGAAAGAACTTTCTTCGACGGGCGACAATATTCTGGCTCAGAATCAACCCGGTTTCTTTTACGGGAATTTGCAGTCGGTTAGCGATCCATCGGAAAAAGTGATCGGATTTTTTGAAGTGTCATCGGTTTCACAGCAGCGTATCTTCTTTAATTTCGAAGATCTGTTTCCCGACGATGTTCCGCCGCCTTATCTCTACGAATGCACAACTTTTGAGTATAACAGCACCGTATTCGGACCCGGCGACAATCAGGGCGCCACACTTCGAAGTCAGTTACTGCAGGGATCTGCAATTTATTATTCTCATGTTTTTCCCACATATGTACTGGTCCGCCGTGAATGCGGCGACTGCACAACTTTTTCGTCTAATGTTGTGCCGGATTTCTGGGAATGAAAGAGCATGAGATTTTGAGGTATTTATTATTGTCATATAACCCTCGGGATTTCGTAATTTAGTGTAAATGAAAAAGATGCGCGTATATCTCGGAATTTTTGCGTCGATTCTATTGTCGGGCTGCATGGATCCATACCAAATGGAAACCAACACGTTCGAAGATGCGATCGTCGTTGAAGGTTCGATCAGCAACCAGCTTAAAAGACACTCGGTGAAGATAACAAGGGCCTATATGCTGGAAGAAACGAGTCCGACAATAGAAACCAATGCATCTGTTAACGTTACAGACGATGCAGGAAATACGTATGATTTTAATTTTGAAGATGGAATATATCTGTCAATTAATCCGTTTCATGCAGTTGCCGGCCGCGCGTACACTTTAAATATATCAACTTCCGACGGCAAAGTTTATAAATCTTCTGCTGAATCGCTTACCACGACCACTTCTATAGAAAGTGTGGATGCAAATGTCGTAATCAAGAACGGACAGAAAGGAGTACAAATCAGTGTCGATAGCCATGATCCTTCCGGCAATTCCAAATACTATAGATACGAATTTGAGGAAACTTATAAAGTCGTTGCGCCATTTTGGTCGGAATATGTGGCTACGGTTATACTTGATGAAGACCCGGCTTTTAGCAGTAATGATATAATCGTTCTTTCGCCTCGTACTTACGAAGCCAAAACATGTTTCTCAACAGCAAAGTCTGTAGATCTACTTATTACGAGTACCGTTAATCTTAGCGAGGATCGCGTCAGCAATTTTCCAATTCGGTTTATTAGCGTAACCGATCCCATTATCATGCACCGGTACAGCATCAACGTTATTCAATACGTACAAAGCCTGGCTGCTTATACTTTTTATAAAACCCTTAAAGAACCGACAAGCGCCGGTGAAAATATATTATCACAAAACCAGCCAGGATTTTTCTACGGCAACATGCGATCTTTATCAAATCAAAATGAGAAAGTAATTGGTTTCTTTGAAGTGTCGTCATATTCCGAAAGTCGCATCTTTTTTAATTTCGAGGATATCTTTCCCGATGATCAACTACCTGAATATTTTTTCCAATGCCAACCCTATGAATTTAACAGCGAGAATTTTGGCCCCGGACCCAATCCTGGACGAACTCTCCGCGGTGATCTAATAACAGGGAATATGATATATTACAGCCATTTAGGCGTTATTTATAATACAGTACGACCCGAATGCGGCGACTGCACCACTTTTTCATCTAACGTAATACCTGACTTTTGGGAATGAACAAATCTTTATTATTACTGTGCCTGATCACATTTTCAGGCGCTTTCGCACAAACCCCTGCGACCCAGCAGGAAATTGCAACTATGGTTGCTTCCGAATCTGTATTTGTCCACATTAATGCCAATGCGCTGGTCCCCGGTGAGTCATTATACTATAAAATGTATTGTCGCTCGAGCATGCAAAACGCTGTATCGAGCAAGGTTGGCTATGTTGAACTTGTGGGGCGCGATCATAAAACTGTGTTCAGCCACAAATTGTTTTTGAATGACGGCATTGCTTATGGTGATTTTTTCGTCACGCCATCGATACCTACCGGAAATTATAAACTTATCGGATATACAAATGCCATTTTGAACAATCCGGAGCGGATCTTCGCAATCGACATCACAATCGTAAATCCGTTTCAGGTTTCGGGCGAAGTTAGCAGTAATACTAATGTTGCGGCTGTTCCAACGGTGAAGGCACCGACGAAGTCTTATGAATTATTAGGCAACAAAAAGGCATTCGCAACCCGTGAAAAAATATCGTTAAACCTGGCATCCCTGCTGCAGCAATATCCCAACGGTCAGTTCTCTGCATCGGTCCGGAAAAATAATCGTCTTGCGCCTTTACCGGTTATGTCGGCGGCGCAGTATGTTCAAACTAATACCAATTTTGAAACGGCGGTAAAACCGATCACAATTCTGCCCGAATGGCGCGGCGAAATAGTATCCGGCCGAATTGCCGGCGCCCAGGCAAAATTGCCCGTTGCACTGTCGGTCCCGGGAAAATCATTTGCTTTCAAAGTCGCCAATACCGATACAAGCGGTAACTATACTTTTACGGTGAATAACCCCCACTACCAGAACGACGTGTTTGTTCAGGTCATCAACGGCGAGAACGGACAATATGAAGTTCAACCTGGCCAAAGGCCGTTACCCGATTATGCAAATTTTGATTTCCAGAATTATTTTCCAGGCCGGGAACTGGAAGAAGCGATACGTGAACAATCTATCGCGGCCCAAATACAGAATTCGTATTATATACACAACGCCGATACATTGGCCGCCACCCCCAGATTGAAATCGTTTTACGAGCCCGGCGCCAAAAGATTTGTGTTGAATGATTACACGCGCTTCCCAACGTTTGCTGAGACTATTGTAGAAGTGATTGAAGGTGCATATTACCAGCAAAAAGACGGTCAGTATTCATTACACGTACGCGATAATAATCTCGGACGTACGATCCCCGAGCCAACGCTGGTATTGGTCGACGGATTGATGGTTCAGAACCCCAATGATCTTTTTAAATATCCGGCCGCAGGAATCGAACAGATCAGTACCCACTCGGGAATATACCTATATGGCCCAACGGCATTCAACGGTGTTATCAGCGTCGTGACTAAAAACCAGGATTTTATATCATCAGACAAAACAATAGTGCGCCAAAACATTCAGCGTCCGGTTCCCGTCAAGAAATATTTCCGCAAAAACCACGATGACAGCGAGCTCGATCTAAAAATTCCGGATTATCGCTACCAACTCCTATGGATGCCGGAAATCAATGAGAACGAACTCACTTTTTATGCTTCTGACGTCAATGGATCATACGAAATTACAATCGAAGGTTTCACGGCCAACGGTATGCCAGTATCGATTCGCGACAGTTTCGAGGTTAAATAATAAGGTTCCAATTTTTAGGAAAAAATAACTTTCGATAAATTTTGTAACTTTTTGTGGTTAACCTACGTACAACATAGGTACCCATTAAAAACCGTATATCCCTACATGAGACAACTCAAAATTACGAAGCAGGTCACCAACCGTGAAACTGCATCGCTGGACAAGTATCTGCAAGAAATTGGAAAAGTTGACCTTATTACCGCTGACGAAGAGGTAGAATTAGCACAAAAAATCAAAGCCGGAGATCAAAAAGCTTTAGAAAAACTTACTAAAGCCAACCTTCGTTTTGTGGTTTCGGTGGCAAAACAATACCAAAATCAGGGTTTGACGCTTCCCGATCTTATCAATGAAGGAAACCTCGGATTGATTAAAGCTGCACAGCGTTTCGATGAAACCCGTGGTTTCAAATTCATCTCATATGCCGTATGGTGGATTCGTCAGTCGATTCTCCAGGCATTGGCAGAACAATCCCGTATCGTTCGCCTCCCTTTGAACAAGATCGGATCGATCAATAAGATCAACAAGATGTACGCTTTGCTTGAGCAATCAAACGAGCGCCCGCCATCTGCCGAAGAAATCGCAAAAGAGCTGGACATGACAGTGAATGATGTCAAGGAAAGCATGAAAAACTCTGGCCGTCACCTTTCGATGGATGCCCCGCTTGT
>JADMKR010000238.1 GCA_015478765.1 Flavobacterium sp. | reverse complement strand
TGCACACATATTTTTTTATGGCGTCTTTCCCTACGTTGCGGACAGGAACCGGAAAAAGTTATGGTTTGCTGTACTGGCAATCTTTGTGCATTTTTCCTTCCTGTTGCCCCTGTTGGTGCTAATTGCTTATATGTTGGTGGGGAACAGGGCTCGCATCTTGTTCTATTTGTTTATAGCGACATCACTCGTTTCAGAGGTCAACCTGGAAGTGGTGAGAAATTCCCTGAATAGCGTACTTCCGTCCTTTTTTAAGGAAAAAGTGGACACCTACACCAATGAAGTGTATGTTGAACATAGGGCCATAAAAAACGCCAACCCCAGTTTGCACTTTGTACTTTATAAAAAAGCGCTGGTGTACGGGGTCTTTATATTCCTGGTTTTTATTTATTACATGGGCCTCGATTATGCCAGGAAGTACAAATACCTTTTTAATCTGTTTTGTTTTTCATTGCTCTTTTTGTCGGTGACAAACATCAGTTCGCTTGTGCCATCGGGCGGGCGGTTTACGACCATTGCGATACTCTTCGCGATGTCGGTTATATTTTTCTACGTTCGGTCTGTGCCGCTCAAACCCCCGTTTCGTATTCTGTTACCCGTAGTGCTCATGGGTTTTGTTTTATATATTGTAGTAGCATTCAGGGCCGGGACAGATACCATAGGTGTAATGACGTTGTTTGGCAATCCAATACAACTTCTTTTCGTAGAAAGTGACACGGCAGTTATAGAATTAATTAAATAATTATGGCCTACAAGATCTTAATAGTTTCCAAATCCTTCTATCCGGTCATTGCGCCGCGTTCTTTTCGTGCCACCGAGCTCGCAAAGGAACTCGCCCGACAGCAGCATGAGGTTACAGTGCTGACCATCAGGAATGAATCGGTTCATACCGAATTTGAACGGCAATATAATCTTACTATCAAAGATCTGGGTAAACTCACGTATCCGCCTGTGGTACTCAAGGGCAGCGGAATTGCCGCAACAGCGAGAAGAGGACTGCGCCGGATTCTGCAACTTGCGGCGGAATATCCCGATGTGGAATTGGTTTCAAAAGTGGGCAGTGCACTCAGGCACGAGAGCGGGTACGACCTGCTGATTTCTATAGCCGCACCGTTCCCGGTTCATTGGGGCGTGGCAAGTGCTATTAGCAAAACGCATAAGCCGGGTAAAGTATGGGTAGCCGATTGTGGTGATCCATACTTTGGCGATACTGCCGATTCGTTCCGAAAGCCATTTTATTTTAAATATGTTGAGAGCTGGTTCCTTAAGAAAGCCGATTATGTCACGATACCAATTGAAGCCGCCCGAAGCCGTTACTTTGAGGAATTCCATGACAAGATCGTAGTCATACCGCAGGGCTTTAATTTTGATGATGTTGAAGCGATCGAGTATGTGCCCAATGCAGTGCCTACTTTTATATATGCCGGAAATTTTATTCCCGGATACCGTGACCCGGGACCGTTTTTGGAACTACTGACCAAAATCGGGAAACCGTTTAAATTCGTCGTTTACACCCAGAGTGAAATGTTGGTGCGACCTTATGCTGCGCGTTTGGGCGAAAAACTCGAAATACGGCCATTTGTAGCGCGCGACCTGCTACTTAAGGAACTGGGTAAAGCCGATTTCCTTGTTAATTTCAACAATTCTTCAGTGTTTCAATCACCAAGTAAACTCATCGACTATAAACTAGCCGCCCGGCCCATACTGAATGTCGATTTCAATAATGCCAACCTTGAACATCTTGAGCAATTTCTAGAAGGTTCATATCAGAATCAATATGTTATCAACAATATTGCGGATTATGATATCAAGAACGTGGCCGGTAAATTTTTAAGTTTAATTGAACCCCAGCGCTGATCATGCTTCAAAAAATCAAATTAGCTGCCGCCAGTGCCCTTAATAACCGGTCGGGATGGAAGACATCCAGAAAAATAGTAGTCATTGAAAGTGATGACTGGGGCAATATCCGGATGCCGTCGGTAGAGGTGTATGCTGAATTACTGCGCAGCGGGATCAAGGCCGATAAATGTGGCTATTGCCAAAATGATTCGCTCGCAAGTGAGACAGATCTTCAGGCATTATTTTCGGTTCTCATCAAACATCAGAACAAACACGGCGCACATCCTGTCATAACTGCAAACACTATCGTTGCGAATCCTGATTTCGACAAAATCAGGGCTCACGGGTTTGAAGCGTATTTTTATGAACCATTTACCGAAACTCTTGCGCGGTATCCCGAGCATCAGGGTGCATTTGCGCTTTGGCAACAGGGAATGGAGCAGCGTCTATTTCATCCGCAACTTCACGGACGCGAACACCTGAATGTTGCGTTGTGGATGGAACAGTTGCGCAACGGTGCACCCGAGACGCGGCTTGCGTTTGATCACCGGGTCTTCGGACTGAGTTCCAATATAACGAATGAGCGCCGCGCGAGCTATTTATCGGCACTTAATTTCCGCAATCCCGGCGAATTAGAGTCTCAGAAGGAAATACTTGCCGATGCACAAAATTTATTTGAAAAGATATTTGGTTACCGTTCCAAGTCGTTTATCGCACCCAATTACGTTTGGAGCGAAAAGCACGAAAACACGCTTGCCGAAGCCGGGGTTTCATATCTTCAATCGGCAAAATACCAAATGCTTGCTGAAGGCGATGGCATTCAGCAGAAATTACGCCATTATACAGGCGATAAAAACGGCCATGACCAATATTACCTGGTACGCAACTGCCTTTTTGAGCCCAGCCTGACACGGTCCGCTCTTGATGTTGATAATTGTTTATTGCAAATGTCAACTGCTTTTGCCATGGGCCGACCGGCGATTATTTCATCGCACCGCCTCAATTATATCGGATTTATCAATAAGCGTAACAGCGAAGCCAACCTTAAGAAGCTCGATAATTTATTGGCGTCAATAATCCATCGCTGGCCCGATGTTGAATTTATCACATCTGATCAACTGGGCGATATAATTAAAAATGAGAAGCCATGACGAAAATTTTAATTACAGGTGATTATTGCCCGAATCTGCGGCTGGAAGGTCGCGACCACCAACAGGTGCTGGGCTCGTTCAGTAAATTTATCGACCAGGCCGATCTGGCTATAACCAATCTGGAATGCCCTGTAACCAATTCTGCGAAAGCGATCGTTAAGACCGGCCCTGCACTCAAGGCGGGAAAAGACGCTGTTACATTCCTCAGGGACGCGGGTTTCGGCCTTGCGACACTGGCGAATAACCATATAATGGATTATGGGAGTAACGGGTTAAGTGATACAATTACGGCGCTTGAAGAAGCAGGCTTGCCGTATACCGGTGCCGGTGAGTCGGCTACCAAAGCCTCCAAACCCTTCGAATTTGTACATTCAGGTCAAAAAATAGCGATTCTTAATTTTGCCGAAAACGAATGGAGCACCACCGACGGAATTGGGCCGGGAGCTAACCCGGTTGATCCGGTGCAGAACTTTAGTGCGATTCGCGACGCAAAGCGTGAAAACGATCATGTTATCGTGATTGTACACGGAGGTCATGAAATGTATAATCTGCCGAGTGTGCGCATGAAACAACTTTATCGTTTTTATGCCGAAGCAGGCGCCAGTGCTGTCGTTGCACATCATACACATTGCACCAGCGGTTACGAGATTTATAACGGGACACCAATTTTTTATTCCATCGGAAATTTCCTATTTGATCACAAAGTTTACCGTGACACGATCTGGAACCGTGGTATGGCCGTTGAACTTTCTATAAACGGGGCGGATATTTCATTCTCGCTGATCCATTTTGACCAATGCGGCGAAGAGGCTGTACTGACTGTATGCGGTCACCAGGAGCAGGGGCGCAGGAATGCTGAACTGCAAAGGCTAAATACCATCATAGCCGATGACGTGCAACTCGAAGCATCATTTCAGGGTTGGGTTTTGGGTCAGCGAAAGTTATTCCGTACATTTATGGAGCCGCACGATTTTAAGCTGCTACGCGGACTTCAAAATCGCGGTTTTGCACCAAGTATGTGGTCGGCCCACAAGAAAAAATATTTATATAATCTGGTGCGGTGTGAATCGCACCGCGACATATTGCAATCAATATTAAAAGATGAAATTAGCCATACATAAAAGTACCGGGGGGTTTCATCCGCGCTGGGCAGAATATTGCAAAACCCATTCTATACCATACAAGATAGTTGATTGCCATGCTGACGATATCATCCGGCAGCTTGATGACTGTTCGGCATTGTTGTGGCACTTCCACCAGGCGAACACCAAGGACCTACTGGTTGCACAGCAGATATTGTTCGCGCTGCAACACAGCGGCTTTATAGTATTCCCTGATTTTAATACAGGCTGGCACTTTGACGATAAGGTCGCACAAAAATATCTTCTCGAAGCTATTGGGGCACCGATGGTCCCTTCGCATGTTTTTTTGGATAAGAAATCTGCGCTGGCATGGGCATCGAAAGCCACTTTTCCACAAGTTTTCAAGTTGCGGGGCGGCGCGGGATCGGCGAATGTCCAGCTGATAAAAGATCAAAACAAAGCACATAAGCTGATCGACATCGCTTTTGGCAAAGGGTTTAAGCAATATGATGCGTGGACAAATCTTCAGGAGCGGTGGAGGTTGTATAAAAATAAGAAGACCGATATTAAGAATGTTGTGAAGGGTGTCGTGCGACTCTTATGGGAACCCGAATTTTCAAAGAGAATCGGTAGGCAGCAGGGTTATTTCTATGTACAGGATTTTATGCCGCGCAACGATTCCGACATCCGCATTATATTGATTGATGGCAAAGCGATCGGGCTCAAGCGCATGGTTCGCGAGAACGATTTTAGGGCCTCCGGCAGCGGGGATTTTAAGTATGATCCGGCTGAGTTTGACCCGCGGTGTATCCAGCTGGCATATGATGTCAATAAGAAATTGAAATCACAATGCGTCGCTTATGATTTCATTTTTGATCCGGACAATAATCCGCTCATTGTTGAAATCAGCTATGGTTTTGTGCCCGAAGTATATTGGGATTGCCCGGGTTATTGGGATGAATCGCTTCAATTTTATGAAGCAAAAATCTTTCCTGGCGATTTTATGGTAGAAGGAGTACTTAAACAGCTTGAAAATAGAAGAACGATATAAATGGGATTGAAAACCACGTTGATAAAAAACGCGAGCAACATCCCGGGATGGAGCACCAAGCGCCGGATAGTTGTTATCGAATCGGATGATTGGGGCAGTATCAGGATGCCGTCGATGGATGCATACCGCAAATTAGAATCGGCGGGCGTACCTTTTACTGAAGACTCCCGACGGTATAATCACAACGACACTTTGGCAACTGCCGAAGATTTCAATGTATTATTTGAAACGTTGCAAAAACATAAGGATCGAACGGGCAGGCCGGCGGTTTTCACACCGGTCGCCATTGTTGCCAATCCCGATTTTGACCGAATCAGGAAACAGGGATTCGAGCAGTATTATTACGAACCTTTTACGGCCACGTTAGAGCGTTATGGCCAAAACGATGCCTTTAAATTGTGGAAAGACGGAATCAGTGACCGATTGTTTGTGCCACAGTTCCACGCACGTGAACATTTAAACATTGCCGTGTGGATGCGTGCGCTTCAGGCCGGTGATGAAAATACTTTAAACGCTTTTGATGCCGGGATCTGGGCATTTAAAAATGTAAACAAGTATAACGTTGGCTTTCAGTCGGCATTCGATCTGGAATTACAAGCGGATTTACCCGTTCAGGCAGATGCAATTGCAACAGGGCTTCAACTCTTCGAAGAACTTTTCGGTTATCAGGCTACATTTTTCGTTCCGCCAAACGGACCGATAAATAATTCGTTGGAGAAAACAGCATACGATCACGGTATACGATATATATCGACGTCGAAAATACAGGCAGAGGCACTTGGCGAAGGCTCAGTGAAAAAGCATTTCCATTATCTCGGCCAAAAAAACACCCTAGGCCAACGATACATAACCCGGAATTGCTTTTTCGAACCCAGTGACACCACACGCGATTGGGTGGCGTCGTGCCTGCAGGATATCAATATTGCCTTCCGATGGAATAAACCGGCAGTTGTTAGTTCGCATCGCGTTAATTTCACCGGCGGACTCAACCCTGCCAACCGTCAGAAAGGCAATGAACAGTTGGCTGCACTACTTCGGGAAGTACTGAAACGATGGCCAGAAACCGAATTCATGACATCGGCCGAACTCGGCGACCTAATCAATGGCGCATGAAAGTGATAAAGAAGCCCAAGGTTCTTTTTCTGATACCATCGGTCGATGCCGGGGGCATTGAAACCTATCTTTTGCGTTTTATCAGGTTTGCACAGCACGAACTTGATATTGCGGTACTGGTAAGGAATTCAGCACGTGGCGATCTTTATGAACAATACGCTGCGTTGGGCATCGATATGCATTTTATGCCATTGGGTTATTATAATCCTAAAAACTGGCTGCGTTATTACCAATTTTTTAAGGCTCATGAATTTGATGTGGTATGCGACTTCAATGCAAATTTTGCGGGCCTGCCGTTGATGCTCGCCAATTGGGCAGGCATTCAGAAAAGGCTTGTGTTTTACCGGCAGGGCCGCGATCACTTTGATACCGGAAGTCTGCCTAAGCGTTTATACAGCAAAGCGATGAACAGGCTTGTTTACCGAAACGCTACAGGCATACTGTCGAACTCACAGGCTAATATCGATTACTTTTTCGCGGACAAACACAGCGGTGATCCACGTTTCCATGTGATTTATAATGGCGTGGACGCAAAGGTTTACTCGGACATAAGTATAGACAGAATTCAGCTACGGAAGCAGTTAGGCATACCGACTCAAGCTTATGTTGTCGGGCATTCAGGAAGGTTAGATCCTACAAAGAACCACAACACTATACTCGATGTCGCGACCGAACTGATCAGGCGCGATCCGGATTACTATTTTGTGTTCTGTGGTATGAATACTGAGCGTTTACAGGCAGAGATCGATCGCAGAGGCATTTCCAATAACGTTAAAGCCCTGGGCTTTCGAACGGATGTACCTCTCTTACTTAAATCGTTTGACCTGTTTTATTTTCCATCGCTAACGGAAGGACAGCCTAACGCTCTGATAGAGGCTTTACTTGCCGGACTTCCGTTCGTCGCATCGGATATCGCGCCTATTCGCGAGATATTGCCGGAAAATTTGAAACAATATCTTGTTAGTCCGCTGGACAAAACTGCCGCCATAAAATTAATTGACCAATTGCGCACAAGTTCAACTTATGATACTGCATCCACTCGCGACTGGGCCACATCCTTTTTCTCGCCCGTAGTTCGTTTTGAAGAATTTTTAAATCAAATCAGGAATGACTAATAAAACAAAGGTTTTGTTCGTACACGACGGACCGATCGCCCGGCATACGCCAACCGGACATTGGTATGGCGATGCCTATAATGATGCCTTGCGGCAGCGGTATCTATACTTGGGTACGGAACTCACGTTTCTAATGCGGGTGAAGGACGTTACCGATAGGGATTTGTCACGTTATTCGCGCATTAATGACGAACATTTTTCGGTGGTTGAAGCACCCAATCACAAGTCGGTTTCCAGTTATTTTAAAAATAAATCAAAGGCAAAGCAGATTGTAAAGGAGCAGGTTCAATCGCATGATGCGATCGTAATCAGGCTGCCAAGCGCGTTGGGAAATTTTGCGGTCCTATATGCTGAACAGTTCGGTAAGCCTTATCTTGTAGAGGTAGTTGCCTGTCCGTGGAATGCTTTGTGGAACCACAGTTTTGCCGGTAAGGTCCTGGCGCCTTTTAAGTACAGGACGTTACAGCGAAACCTCCAACGCGCAAAATATGCGATCTATGTCACAACCGAATTTTTACAAAAGCGTTATCCGACGAAAGGAATGGCAATCGGTTTATCGGATGTTGAAATCCAACCAGGTTACGACATCGCGGAGCGGCTGGCGCATATATCATCAAAGCCCGTTGGAGAGCCGTATATGCTATCGACGGTAGGTGCAGTTAACATGCGGTATAAAGGTCACCGGTTTGTTCTGCGGGCGATCGCCGATCTTAAAAAAGAAGGTTATGGTTTTCAATATCACATCGTGGGCGGAGGTGACGGCAGTGAATTACTGGAAGAAGCCAAAAGGCTTAATATAGAAGAAAGCTTTGTTTTAAAGGGTAAGATGCAGCACGATAAAATATTTAATTGGCTGGAAGAAATCGATTTGTATATACAACCAAGCGAAACTGAAGGGCTGCCCCGGGCATTAGTTGAGGCAATGAGCAGAGGCTGTCCGAGTATCGGTTCGGATGCCGGCGGAATACCTGAATTGCTCGACCGCGATTTCATATTTGCAAATCGTAATGTGGCGCAACTAAAATCGATTCTCCGCAAGCTGAGCAAAGAGCGGCTTCGCAAACAGGCATTGCTCAATTATACCAAGGCGCAATCGTTTGCCAAAGACGAACTCGACCGTCGCAGGAAAGATTTTTATGACACTTTTCTCGAACAGAATAATATAAGTAAAAACACGTAATGGCAAAGCAAAAAGTTTTATTTACCGCATCGATCGCCAAGCACATACTGAGATTTCACCTGCCGTATTTAAAATGGTTTCAGGACAAAGGGTTCGAAACACACGTGGCTTGTGAAGGCGATGAAAAAATTCCGCTTGCTGACAAACAATGGAAAGTACCTTTTATCCGAATGCCTTTTTCGGCGGGCCACTTTAAGGTTTACCGAGAATTAAAAAATATAATTGACAGAGAGCAATACGCGCTGATTCATTGTCATACCCCAATGGCCAGTCTATTGACTCGATTGGCAGCCCGAGATGCGCGAAAAAAAGGAACGAAGGTTTTGTATACCGCTCACGGATTCCACTTTTATAAAGGTGCGCCGCTATATTACTGGCTTACTTATTATCCGATTGAATTATTGGCATCGCGATGGGCCGACGGAATCATTACCATCAATCATGAAGATAATGACCTTATCCGAAAACAGGGAAATCAGAAAACCGATTATTTCCTAGTCCCGGGAGTGGGTGTTAATCAAAATCGCTTTTTTCCAGTATCGGCACAGCAGAAATTGGAGTTGCGCAATGTGCATGGATTTGATACAAAGGATTTTTTGATTGTGTATGCAGCCGAATTCATACGCCGAAAGAATCATCCATTTCTGATTAAATCATCGGCTCAATTTCTTCGTGAGCATCCCGATGTTAAAATATTACTTTGTGGCCGCGGAAAGCATGACGAGGATTACAGGAGACTTGTCGAAAAAGAGAAATTAACCGACAGTATGCTATTTATGGGATTCCGTACCGACATCCACGAGATATTTCAAATGTCAGATATCGGGATTTCGACCAGCAAACAGGAAGGTCTTGCCATTAATATGCTTGAAGTAATGATGTGCGGCATACCTGTGCTGGCCTCCAAGATTAGAGGGCATGTCGAATATGTGGAACCTGGTAAGACCGGGTTTTTATATCAGCCCGACGATGCCGAGGATTTTATGAAGCAGTTTCGCACTGTATATAACCAAAGGGATACCCTACAAAAGCTTTCAGCAAATTGCGTTAGCACCGCCAGTGGTTATGAAATTGAGCAGGCCGTGGCAGCAACAGCGGCGATCTATAAACGGTATTTACCGGAGTACGGAAAGTAAGTGCGGTAGTTCAGGTGTATTTTTACGTCTTTTTTCACGTAACGAAAAATTATGTCTAATTTTACAGGAGCGGACCAGAAACATTAATTATATTACAGGTTCGCCACGATTATCAAAATATGGAGTACGGTTACTTAAAGCGATTCCTTGATGCACTGATTTCATTTACAGCATTATTGCTATTAAGTCCGTTGTTAATCACGATGATACTTTTGCTCGCAGTTTTCCAAAACGGAGCTGTATTTTTTAAGCAGGAGCGTCCCGGAAAGAATGGCAGAATTTTCGGGGTTATCAAGTTTAAGACGATGAAAGATACGCGCGACAGCAGCGGAAATTTATTGCCTGACAGCGAACGGATCACCGGTATTGGTCGGTTTATCCGATCGACGTCGATCGACGAGTTGCCGCAATTAATCAATGTTTTGAAAGGTGAGATGAGCCTGGTGGGACCCCGTCCATTACTGGTCAAATACCTGCCGTTATACAATGAGCAGCAGGCGCGCCGTCACGAAGTAAGGCCCGGGATAACCGGGTGGGCGCAGGTGAATGGCCGTAATGCTATCAGCTGGGAGCAAAAGTTTGAGTACGATGTGTGGTATGTAGATAATATGTCATTTTCACTCGATATTAAAATAATAATACTCACCATAAAGAAAGTAGTGGTAAGAGAAGGAATTTCCAGCGAGACAGCAGTGACCATGGAAGCATTTAAAGGAACTAAATAATAATTCAGATGGAAGATCAATTTTTAGAACAAATCAAAGAAGCACTGGAAATCGAAGACCGTTCAATCGAAATGTCGGATAATTTTCGCGATTATGACGAATGGGATTCTCTTAGCCGATTATCGTTAATAGCTATGCTTGATGAGGAGTATAGTGTGGCGATCGAAGAGGAAACTTTCAAAAAACTTATTACACTGCAGGATCTTTTTAATGAGGTGCAGACGCGCACCGCATAAAACTACATGTATGCCAGCACTTTCATTTCAAAACACAGGAATTGCCGGGCTTGCCGCTGCGGTTCCTAAAAATACAATCGACAATTATACTTATACCGAGTTTTTCGATGCCGATGCGGTAAAGGAAGTTGTCGATAAGGTAGGCATCAAAAGCAGGCGTTTTGCCCCTTCGGGAATGACGGCATCTGACTTGTGCTTTGCTGCTGCCCAACAATTATTATCGGATATGTCGGTTGACAGAAGCGAAATTGATCTGCTTATTTTCGTATCGCAAACACCCGATTACCGGATGCCTGCCACATCAATCTTATTGCAGGATCGTCTAGGTCTTAGCAAAACCACGGCTGCTTTTGATATCAGTCTTGGATGCTCTGCATTTGTTTACGGGTTGTCGGTAGTTTATTCGATGATGCAAACGGGAGGTTTCCGAAAGGCTTTGCTGCTTGATGGGGAAACGCGATCCCGAATTTATTCGCCTAAGGACCGGAAGACTGCGTTTTTATTTGGGGACGGAGGTGTTGCAGCACTAATCGAAAATGACCCCAAGTATGGATCGAGTTACTTTTCATTGAATTCCGACGGTTCATTGTCAGATTTAATAAAGGTTGATGCAGGTGGTTACCGCAATCCGAGTTCGCCCGAAACATTGGCCGAAAAAGTTGTTGACGAGCACGGTAATATCCGCTCTGATGAGCATGGTTATATGAACGGACCGGATGTATTCAATTTTGCGATACGCGAAGTTCCAAAAGACATCAAAAAAGTAGTCGAAATGGGAGGGATGACATTAGCAGATATTGATTTTGCGGTGTTCCATCAGGCAAACGACTATATGAACGGATATCTTGGCAAGAAACTTAAACTGCGGCCCGAACAAGTTCCAACCTGCATAGCCGATTTCGGAAATACCTCGTCGGTGTCCATCCCTTTAACCATTGCAACACGCCTGCAGCATCAGTTTGATGAACCGCGTAAGGTGTTGCTTTCAGGATTTGGC
>JADMKR010000237.1 GCA_015478765.1 Flavobacterium sp. | reverse complement strand
TTCTGACGACCGGACTAATATCTCAGACGCGCAGCGAAGGTACAGTACGACCCGGAAAGGCATTTCGCTTGAAGAAGCATTGCGCGGTGCCGATGTGTTTTTGGGATTATCGGCAGCTAATATTATGACGCCCGAAATGCTATTGGGCATGGCCGACAATCCAATTGTTTTCGCAATGGCCAACCCCATTCCTGAAATTGATTACGACCTGGCGATTGCCACGCGTAAAGACATCATTATGGCCACGGGACGTTCAGATCATCCTAATCAGGTGAACAATGTATTGGGCTTTCCCTATATTTTCCGTGGCGCGCTTGATGTTCGCGCCACAAAAATAAACGAAGCCATGAAGATGGCTGCCGTTAAGGCACTTGCAAAACTTGCCAAGGAATCGGTTCCGGAACAGGTGAACATTGCGTATGGCGAAACTAAGCTGAACTTTGGCAGGGATTACATTATTCCAAAACCGTTCGATCCACGGTTAATTACGGTGGTGGCTCCGGCTGTTGCGAAAGCAGCGATGGAATCTGGTGTGGCGCTTAATCCGATAAGCGACTGGAACAAATATGAAGAAGAGCTGCTAGACAGGTTAGGATCGGATAATAAAATGGTTCGAATGCTGATCAACCGTGCGAAAAGCGATCCAAAGCGGGTGGTGTTTGCAGAAGCTGATCATCTGGACGTTTTGAAAGCGGCACAAATCGTTTTTGAAGAAGGTATCGGTATGCCCATCTTACTGGGTAATAAAGAAATAATCCTCGAACTAAAAGAGGAATTGGGCTTTGAGGCCGATGTCCCCATCATCGACCCGAAAACCAAGGAGGAAGAAGCGCGCAGTCGGCGATATGCCGAAATTTTCTGGGAAGGACGCCAGCGTCGCGGTATTTCTCAGTTGGATGCCCAAAAATGGATGCGCGAACGCAACTATTTCGCGGCAATGATGGTTAACGAAGGCGAAGCCGATGCGCTTGTGACCGGTTACTCACGTAGTTATCCGTCGGTTTTCAAGCCGGTGTTGCAACTTATCGATAAAGCGCCGGGAATTTCGCTGGTGGCTACGGCCAACATGATGATGACGAATCGCGGTCCGATGTTTTTGTCTGATACGGCGGTGAATCCGAATCCGACAGCCGATGATCTGGCGAAAATCGCTTTGATGACCGCCAAAACCGCCCGGATGTTCGGAGTTGAACCGGTAATAGCGATGATCTCCTACTCGAATTTTGGGTCTTCGGGGAATCCCGGTGCGGGCAAAGTAAGGGAGGCGGTGGCGTACCTACATGAGTATTATCCGAATTTAGTGGTTGATGGCGAGATTCAGGCCGATTTTGCGCTGAACGCAGAAATGCTCAGTGCCAAATTCCCTTTCTCCAAATTAGCCGGGAAAAAAGTAAATACTCTTATTTTCCCGAATTTGGAAGCGGCAAATATTACCTATAAATTGCTTAAGGAACTCTACAAAGTGGAATCGGTTGGGCCAATAATTATGGGATTGGATAAGCCGGTACATATTTTTCAATTGGGTGCCAGCGTGGAGGAAATGGTTAACATGGCGGCAGTCGCAGTGGTCGATGCACAGGAGAAAATCAAGCGACTTAAGAACTTTGACGTCAAAAACCAGCATATCATAGACCCACAGGCAGGCAATTGAAGTTTTTTGTTATATTTGGGAGTTACTTAACACTACATGATCGCACAAATTCAAGGGAAATTGGTTGAGAAAACGCCAACTGACGTGGTAATAGACTGCGCGGGAGTTGGCTATCATATAAGCATTTCATTACACACCTACTCGTTACTTCCGGCTACGGATAATATCAAATTGTACACGCATCTTCAGATCAAGGAAGATGCCCATACGCTTTTTGGTTTTGCCGAGAAATCGGAAAGGGAACTTTTTAAAATGCTGCTGTCGGTGTCGGGTATCGGCGCTGGAATCGCCAGAACGATGCTGTCATCTTTAGAACCCAAACAAATCATATCGGCACTGGCAAACGGCAACGTGGCTACCATTCAGTCGATTAAAGGAATTGGCGCCAAAACGGCCCAGCGCGCCATCTTGGACCTGCGTGACAAAGTGTTAAAAATTTATGACTCCGACGAAGATTCGTACGGTGCCAACAATACAAATAAGGATGAAGCGTTATCTGCTTTGGAAGTCCTTGGCTTTAACAAAAAATTAGCGGAAAAAGTCGTCAATGCTTTCGCTAAATCGCAGCCTGATGCTACAGTCGAAACCATAATTAAACATGCTTTAAAAAACTTATCTAGTTGAAAACATATTACTTAAAAGACGTGGCAAACAATTTCGGGTTTGTCTCTCTGTTACTGCTTTTGTTTTTAGGTTTTGAATCGCATGCTCAGGTCGAAGGCAATGAGACGCAGAATGATAGCCTTGGATATAACACCGGCCAGATAAATTTGGGCAATCCGCCAAGCATCGTTGACGCATACACTTATGATCCTGTCACCGATCGCTATATTTACACTCAAAGTGTCGACGGTTTCAATATCAATTATCCCATTATCCTTACGCCGATAGAGTATCAGGAACTCGTGCTTCGCGAATCAATGCGTGACTATTTTAAGCAGAAAGCCGATGCGATGGACGGCAAAAAAGAAGGTAGCGAAGCGGCCCAGAAAGATCTTCTTCCGCGATACTATGTCAACTCCGGATTTTTCGAATCCATATTTGGCGGGAATACCATTGATGTGAAACCAACCGGCTCGGTAGAAATGGATCTTGGTATGCGATATACCAAACAGGATAATCCGTCATTTTCACCGCGCAACCGTACGAACACGTCGTTCGATTTCGATCAGCGGATAAGCATGAGTTTGATGGGGAAAGTTGGAACGCGTCTTTCGGTCACCGCTAACTATGACACGGAATCCACATTCGCATTTCAAAACCTTATAAAACTCGAATATACTCCTACTGAAGACGATATCATCCAGAAAATTGAAGTCGGTAATGTGAGCCTGCCATTGAACAGTTCGCTCATTCGCGGTGCCCAAAGCCTTTTCGGTGTAAAGGCGCAGCTGCAGTTTGGCCGTACGACCGTAACCGGTGTTTTTTCGGAGCAGAAATCGCAAACCCGAACCGTGACTGCCGAAGGTGGCGGCACTATTCAGGACTTTGAGTTGTTTGCACTTGATTATGATGCTGATCGGCACTTCTTCCTGTCGCAGTATTTCAGGGATAAATACGACGAATCGCTATCCAATTATCCATTCATCAACAGCCGCGTCCAGATTACCCGAATTGAAGTTTGGGTAACCAATCGGCAGAACCGGGTTAATACTACTGGAAACAATCTTCGGAACATTATCGCATTACAGGATTTGGGTGAAGCGCCGCTTGCAGATTACGTGGATCCGGTCGTTGTGATCAATTCGCCGCCGGCAGGATTCTTTAACGTGGGTGCCGATGCTCCATCAGACAACAGGAACAATGACTACAATCCGGCATTGATCGCCACCGGTGGCGGTTTGCTAAATAACAACATCAGGGAAATCGTAACAGTGGGTTCCGGATTTAACAATTCGGGTAATGTAAGCGAGGGCCGTGATTATGCGAAACTCGAAAACGCGCGAAAATTGTTGCCAAATGAATATTCGTTCCATCCACAATTGGGATATATCTCGCTTCAGCAACGATTGACCAATGACGAGGTTTTGGCGGTTTCGTACCAATATACCGTGGGCGATCAGGTTTATCAAGTGGGTGAATTCGGTACCGATGGTGTCGATGCTACACAAGTTGGTCAAACCGTACCCGGCGAACAACCCGACATTGTTGCTACTCAAAGTCTCATCCTCAAAATGCTGAAAAGCAACCTGACTAATGTCAACGATCCGGTTTGGAACCTGATGATGAAAAATATTTATCAGATTCCGGGTGCATACCAATTGGAGCAGGAAGATTTCCGGTTCAATATCCTATATACCGATCCTTCGCCGCTAAACTACATCGAACCTGTTGGCAGTACGCCATTTCCTTCAGGGCCATTTGCCGATCCTGTTGCCGAGACGCCGTTGTTGAAAGTATTTGAGGTGGACCGTCTCAATTATAATAATGATCCGCAGGCCGGCGGTGACGGATTTTTCGATTTCCTTCCAGGCCTTACCGTCGATCCGCAAAACGGACGAATCATATTTACCACCGTGGAACCCTTCGGGAAATTATTATTCGATAAGTTAAAATTAAACAGCGAAGACTATAACTCGCCCGCATCGTACAATGCCAATCAGGAAAAATATGTATTCCGAAGCATGTATGAAAGTACCCAGGCGGGCGCGTTGCAAGACAGTGAAAAAAATAAATTTCAGTTAAAAGGAAGGTTTAAATCAACAGGTGGCGACGGTATCCCGATTGGCGCATTCAACGTGCCTCAAGGGTCGGTTGTTGTAACGGCCGGCGGGCGTGTACTTATAGAAGGCGTCGATTATAGCGTCAATTATCAACTGGGGCGTGTGCAGATTTTGGATCCTGCGTTACAGGCATCCAGTACGCCAATTGAAGTATCGGTCGAAAATAATTCTGTTTTCGGTCAGCAAACCAGACGATTCATGGGAGTGAACGTTGAACATGCGATTTCGGATAAATTTATGTTGGGTGCCACATTCTTAAAAATGACCGAGCGGCCATTCACCCAAAAATCGAATTACGGTCAGGAATCTGTCAACAATACCATTTTCGGATTTAACGGTAATTATGCCACTGAAGTTCCTTTTCTTACCCGATGGGCCAACAAACTGCCGAATATCGATACCGATGTGCCTTCCAACGTTTCCGTTCGCGCTGAAATCGCATGGCTTAAGCCAGACACGCCCAAAGCCGATAGTTTCGAAGGCGAATCAACAATTTATGTGGATGATTTCGAAGGCTCACAGTCGACCATCGATCTTCGGTCTCCTTTTTCCTGGAGTCTTGCTTCCACACCGGAACGAACATCCGACAGTCCTTACAACTTTAACGGATCGGCGAATGACCTAAGCTATAACTTCCGCCGTGCCAAATTATCGTGGTACAGCATCGACCCGATATTTTACGCGCAGCGTCCGGGAGATTTAACAGTCCAGGATATCGGTTACAATAAGACCAGGCGAATTTACAGTCAGGAATTATATCCGCTTACAGACATTGCCGTCGGTCAAACACAGGTCATCAATACACTCGACTTGACATATTATCCAAGTGAACGCGGACCATACAATTACAATCCGCTCGCTTCAAGCGAAGTGTTGCCAAATCCAACGGAGAACTTTGGCGGGATCATGCGTGCAATCAATGCTACGAATTTCGAACAGGCCAATGTTGAGTACATTCAGTTTTGGATGCTCGATCCTTATCACGAATACCAACCTTCCGATCCCAATACCGGTACACCGGGCGGAAACACCGGGAGAGTTTATTTTAATCTTGGTGCGATTTCCGAAGACGTTTTGAAAGATGGTCGCAAACAGTTTGAAAATGGTCTTGGTCCGAGCCAGATTCTGGCCACTTCCCAATGGGGTAAGGTACCGGCATCCCAATCGTTGATTTACGCGTTTGATACCGACGAAGGAAATCGGGCCAATCAGGATATTGGTCTAGATGGATTAAGCGATGCCGACGAAGCGGGACAATTTCCTGATTTTGCAGGTTCTCCCGATCCATCAAACGATAACTATCAATATTTTCTTGAAGCCAGCGGAAGCGTGACCCAACGTTACCGCCAGTATAACGGCACGCAAGGGAATTCACCGGTTGACGTTTCCGACAACAACCGAGGATCGACAACTGTACCCGATGTGGAGGACATCAACCGCGACAATACGATGAATACCATCAACGCATACTACGAATATAGCGTTGAAATATATCCGAATATGACCATCGGTACCAATTTCGTAACCGATATCCGTGAAACTCCGGCAACCAATTTGCCTCTGGGCGCCAACCCGGTAAATGCCCGCTGGATCCAATTCAAGATTCCCGTGGTACAGCCGGAACGTACCATTGGTGGCATCTCCGATTTCAGGACCATCCAGTTCATGAGAATGTTTATGACCGGGTTTCAGGAAGAAATCACTCTTCGTTTTGGTGCGCTGGATCTTGTTCGCGGTGAATGGCGACGATATACTAATACGCTCGATGCCAATGATACGAACGTGGAAGATGACGACACCAATCTGGATGTTCTATCGGTAAATATCCAGGAAAACGGCGACCGTTGCCCTATAAATTATGTGGCGCCGCCGGGCGTGGAGAGAGAGCAAAATTATCAAGGCAATACAATCATTAACCAAAATGAGCAGTCACTGGCGCTAAATGTTGCCGGAGACGGACTGGAACCGGGTGATTCGCGGGCAGTGTTTAAAAATGTGAGCGTCGACATGCGTCAGTTCAAGAAATTGAAAATGTTTCTTCACGCAGAGGCTCTTGCGGCCGATTTGTCAAATGGGTTGCAGGATGACCAAATGGTGGCATTCATCAGGTTTGGTAACGATTTTACGCAAAACTTTTATCAGGTGGAGATTCCGCTGAAGGTAACGCAACCATCTGCCGGCTGCGGCGATTTGAGTCCGGAACTTGTTTGGCCGGAAGCCAATGAGATCGATTTGTCGTTAGAACTTTTGACACAATTAAAAGTTTTAGCAATGAATCCCGGTGCGATTCCCGAACTTACTGAGGATGCCAACGGGATCCGGTTCCTGAATGAAGGACATCCGCGACTGAATCCGTCGTTGGCAGGGCGACCAAACGAACTTCGACTGGGAATTCGCGGTAATCCAAACTTTGGTTTGGTTCGAACGTTAATGATCGGTATAAAAAACAATACATCCAACCCTATGATTCCGGGCGGTATCACGCTTACCCCGCAAGAGGTTCGCGGCGAAGTGTGGTTCAACGAACTTCGATTGGCCGAGATGGATAATAAAGGCGGTATGGCCGCGCTGGTGAATGTCGATTCAAACATTGCCGATTTTGCTACTGTTTCAGCAACCGGACGTATGAGTACCATCGGTTTTGGCGCGCTGGAGCAGGGACCGAATGAACGCAGCCGTGAAGATATCACGCAGTATAACCTCGTCACGAATTTAAACCTGGGCAAATTGCTTCCGCCAAAATGGGGTATTAATCTTCCATTCAATTATGGTATCGGTGAAGAAATCATCACACCGGAATATGATCCGTTTTATCAGGATATCCGTCTGCAACAACTTCTCGACAATACGCCGGGCGAAGCTGAACGCGAGAATATAGAAGAACGTGCGATTGATTATACTAAGCGAACCAGCATCAACTTTATAGGCGTGAGAAAAGACCGCGCACCTGAGCAAAAACAACGAATTTACGATCCCGAGAATCTTACGCTATCCTATTCGTATAACGAAGTCGAACGCCATAACTTTGAAATCGAAGATTTTATAGATAAGCAGGTCAATACGACGGTCGATTATAACTATACCTTTCAGCCGAAGCCTGTCGAGCCGTTTAAACAAAATGCATTTCTAAAAAAGAGCAGTTACTGGAAACTATTGAGCGACTTCAATTTCAACTACCTACCGTCGAATATTTCATATAATACCAATATCATCCGGCAGTATAACAGACAGCAATTCCGTCAGGTCGATGTTGAAGGAATCGGACTTGAGCCATTGTACCGACGGAATTATCTATTCAATTACCAGTACGGGTTCAATTATAATCTTACCAAATCGCTGAAGATCAACTACACCGCTTCTACGAGCAATATCGTCAGAAACTACATCGACGAGAATAATGTGCCCGATAATTCGGTGACGATCTGGGATGATTATTTTGACGTAGGAACCGGCAATCAGCACATGCAACAGATTGTTGTAAACTATGAATTGCCTTTGAATAAGATACCATTCCTGGCTTTTGTGAAATCCACCTACTCGTATACGGGAGATTTGAGTTGGCAGCGTGCCTCATTGGCGTTGTCGACCGTCGAACTGGACGGTTTGAGCTACAATCTTGGCAATACGATCCAAAATGCAGCATCCCACCGACTCAATACGGTACTAAATATGGAGACTTTCTACAAATTCATTGGTCTCGCTAAAAAACCACCGACAGCTGCCCCAAGGCAAACCGCTCCGCCGCGTCCGGGAGAGAGGATTACGAATACCAATGTGCAACCGGCCGATCAGGGCAATGTATTTCTCGAAGGTTTACGGGGTATAGCGACGAGTGTGAAAAATATTCAGATAAATTATACCGAAAATCGCGGAACAGTACTGCCGGGTTATACGCCCGGGATCGGGTTTTTCGGAACCTCGCGTCCGTCGCTTGGATTTGTTTTTGGCTCGCAGGACGATATCCGATTTGAAGCAGCGAAGAATGGCTGGCTGACCAACTATCCAGAGTTTAACCAAAACTTCACCCAAGTGACCAATAAGATGCTGGATGTTACGGCCAATATGGACCTGTTCCCGGATTTTAAAATCGATCTTACGGCTAACCGTACTTATGCCGATAATTTTTCAGAACAATTTGATGTGACCGACGGAAATTACAATTCGCTTTCGCCGTACACTTTCGGCAACTTTGCCATTTCTACGGTCATGCTTAAGTCGGCTTTCAGGACCAGCGACGAATTTATCTCAAGTTCGTTTGATGATTTTCGTGAAAACCGGCTGATCGTAGCAAACCGGCTTGCCAACAATTATTACGGGACAGATTCTTTCCCGACTGATGCCGATGGTTACCCGATAGGATTCGGCAAGAACAGCCAGGCAGTTTTGCTTCCTTCGTTCTTAGCTGCTTATACCGGGGTTACAAACTTTGAATCGGGCGAATCGGCGTCCAAAATATCATTGGGAGCATTCCGCGATATTCCAATCCCGAACTGGACTATAAAGTACAGCGGATTGATGCGCTATAAGTTCTTTAAGGATAAGTTCAGAAGATTCTCGTTACAGCACGGCTACCGTGCGTCGTATACTGTGAATTCGTTCCGCTCGAATTTCGAATACGATCAAAACCCGAACGGTTTAGACAGCGGAGGCAACGTGTTTACCAAGAATATCATTTCGAATGTAAACCTAGTCGAGCAGTTTAATCCGCTATTGCGAATCGATTTCGAACTCAAGAATTCGTTTAAGTTCCTGGCAGAAATGAAAAAAGACCGCGCGTTGTCGATGAGTTTCGACAATAATTTACTTACCGAAGTTCAGGGAATCGAATATGTAGGCGGATTCGGCTACCGATTTAAAGATGTAATTTTCTCGTCGCGTCTTGCCGATAACCCAACCGGAATCATTCGTAGCGACATCAACATCAAAATCGATTTGTCCTATCGAAATAACAAAACGATTGTTCGTTATTTGGATTACGACAATAACCAGCTGGCGGGCGGCCAGAATCTGTGGTCGGGTAGGTTGACCGCCGATTATTCGTTTAGCAAAAACCTGACGGCGATATTTTATTACGATCACTCGTTTTCGCAGGCAGTAATATCAACATCATTCCCGATGACAAACATCAGGGCCGGTTTTACACTTCGCTATAACTTCGGAAATTAAAGCGCAAATAGTGCCGAAAAGATTTTCTTATAAATAGCTTTAGCGATACATTTGCGTCACTTGAAATAAACCAATTAAAAAGATAAGCATGAATATTCCAGACAATTTACGATATACAAAAGACCACGAGTGGATAAGCCTTGACGGTGATATCGCTACTATCGGCATTACCGCATTTGCTCAAAAAGAGCTTGGTGATATCGTTTATGTAGAAGTTGATACACTTGATCAGACGCTTGATAAAGACGATGTATTTGGAACCGTTGAAGCGGTCAAGACTGTGTCTGACCTTTTTCTGCCAATGGCAGGTGAGATAATTGAATTTAATGAGGAGTTGGAGACTACGCCTGAAACCGTCAATTCGGATCCGTACGGAAAAGGATGGATGATCAAATTGCGTGTTGCCGATACAACCGACTTCGATACGTTGCTTAGCAGTGACGCTTACAAAGAACTTATTGGTGCCTAAAGAAAAGTTATGGCTGGCGGCGGCTGCGGGTTGGTCATTGATCGTCGCAGTGCTTTGTTTGGTGCAATTGACAAATATGCCCGATGTGGGCGTGTCAAGTCCGGATAAATACGTTCACTCAGCCTTTCATTTCTTCTTCACAATCTTTTGGTTTTTATATTTTGACGCAAAATCAACTCGTTCCAAGACGCTGAATTTATTGCTCGTATTTGTATTTTCGGTCCTTTTCGGTACCATCATCGAGCTGGCGCAAATGTATTTTACGGTTTCCAGAACTGCGGAAATAGACGATATCCTGGCCAATACACTTGGATCTGTCTTGGGCGTAGGTGTATTGGTAATTTATTCTGGATTTCGAAAAAACCGCAATTGAAATAAATTGCTCTTGGGCGTTTTTTTTATTTATCACCATGGACGTTAGACAATTCCTTGATTCCACATATTTGAAGACGCCAGAGCAGGCCGGGCTTTCGCATCGCGATAATCTGGAGGTGGCAAAGTCATTCATAGCGGAAGCCATAAGTGAAAAATTCAAATGTATAATGATCCGTCCGGATATGGTCGCCGTGGCTCACGAGATGATTACCGCTGCAGGTGCCACTACCGATATTGGAACCGTCATAGATTTTCCTTTCGGAACTGCCGATATCGCTGCGAAATTAGCCGAGGCGCGAAAGGCAATCTCCGACGGAGCCGATGACCTGGATTTCGTCTGCAATTATGAGGCTTTTAAAAACGGTCAAATAACGCTTGTTAAGGATGAAGTCCTTCAGGGTACAAAATTGGCCATCGAACATAAAAAAGTGGCCAAATGGATTATTGAAGTGGCCGCATTGAACAATCAGCAAATAATTCAAATATCGGCATTGATTAAAAACGTGATCATCACCAATTTCAAAGAGGATGATTATCAGTCGGTTTTCGTAAAATCCTCTACTGGTTTCTATCCAACCGATAATGATGTGCCAAACGGAGCCACAAAAGAATCCATCACTATGATGCTCGAAAATGCGTCGCCACTGCCGGTAAAAGCAGCGGGAGGTGTGCGCACTTACGATGAGGCAGTAGAAATGATTCGGCTGGGCGTTAAACGAATAGGAACTTCGTCGGCAAAAAAAATAGTCGATGGATACACTGCAAGCGGTTACTGAAAATGACGATGAAACAATATATAGTTCTCTTACTGATCGCAAACTTTGCAGCATCGAATGCTCAGGTAACCGCTATCAGTTCGTTTCCCCGATTTCCCGAATGTAGCACTTACGATGCATCGGCTTTGGAAACTTGTTTTTACAATCAGGTACAGGATTTTGTATATAACAATTTCAAAATTCCCAGTGAATTATCGGATTATAAAGGCAGTGTATTCGTGCTTTTCGAAGTTGACGCAACAGGCGTTTTCAAAGTCTTATATGTAGATGCCAATGAAGTTTCGCTGATGGAGGAAACCCGCCGCGTCTTTGCGACTTTTCCTAAAATCGAACCGGCGGTATACAACGGCAGACCTACATATGCTAAATATACCATCCGGATCGCAGTTCCATTACAGACTGCCACCGAAGCCGCCGCCGCCAGGGAACAGGAAGCTGCCTCTGAACCATTTGCCGAAAAAATCAAGCGGGAACGCGACCTCGAGTCGCCGGAATACGACGGTATTGTTTATAAAACATTTGAAAATCCGCAGTTTAAAAGTAATCTCTATATTCCTTTTTCACATAGTTATTATGCGCAGTTCGATGATGCTATGAACCAGGTTGGCACCAATAGCCATACATCGTCCAAGCCATTTACTTACAATGATGTTAACCGATATCACGATTTTGCAGCAGTTCATAAAGAGTTGTCAAAGGAAAAATCAGGCTGGTGGGGCAGAAAGTTATGGAACGAAAACCTGATTGCTATTCAAGGCGAGGGATATTGGTTTACGATGAACCCTATTTTTGATCTGC
>JADMKR010000236.1 GCA_015478765.1 Flavobacterium sp. | reverse complement strand
TGGCAGTTTTATCGCAAAAAACCTTATTATCAATAATGGAGTTACGCTTACGATCACGGGTGGTGAGTCGGTAAATTTGACCGGCTTTGTCGATAACCTCAATGAGGATAATGAAGGTTTGATTTTACATAGTGATGGTTTTTTGAATCAATCCCACATGGGTGTTAATGGGAATACCGGCGGCGCTAAAGTACAGCGCGCCAGCGCGGAAATTTACCGATTGGATTACACTATATGGTCGTCGCCAACTTCGGGTGATGGAAATGTGGTAAACGGACAAACATTATTGCAATTCTCTCCGGAGACGGTACCGACCCGTTTTTACGATTATCAAACTACAACCAATTTTTTTGTTCCAATATCAGCTAACAGCCAGTTTCAGCCTGCTAAAGGATATCTGATCCGGGCGCCAAACAATCATCCGTCCTACAACGTTGCTTCGCCTGTACCGGGAACCAATTGGACTGGTCAGTTCCAAGGTGTTCCAAATAGTGGCGATTATTCATATGCGCTTGATACATCAGGCACTAAGTTTAATATGATTGGGAATCCATACCCATCCAAATTGAGTTTGGAAGATTTCTTGGAAGTTAATACAAACATTGAAGGTACTATTTACCTGTGGAGAAGAAAAAATGCACAGAACGACGACAGTACCACACAAGCATATTATGCTACTTATACAAGTGCTGGCGGTACAAGTACAGGTGCGCCATCTGATAGTTCCGATCCTAATAATCTTCCTGACGGTTTCGCGCAGGTGGGTCAAGGCTTTATAGTCCAGGCGACAGCAACTACCACTGCACCGGCGGAGGTTGTTTTCACAAATGCAATGCGTTCGGCTGAAAATCCATTTTCTCCTTTCTTTAGAGGCTCTGCCACTGCTGCTACACCCGTTGAAAAGGACCGTTTCTGGTTGAACTTAGGCAGCGCTGGCGAAATAAACAATCAAATGCTAATTGCCTATTTGCCAACTTCGCAAAATGGCGTTGACCGTGCAGATGGTAAGTCATTTGGTGAGTCAAGTATTTCGCTTACTTCGTACCTTGATGGTCAGGAATATGCAATTCAGGGCCGAGCTACATTTGAAGATACAGACATCGTTCCTTTGAATTTCCGTACCGCTACAGCCGGTAGTTATACCATTACTTTACACGATGTGGAAGGTGTTTTTGAAGATGGACAGGATATTTTCCTTCGCGATAATGTTACTGCTGCTGTACACGATCTTAACTCGGGTGACTATACTTTCGCAAGCGAGGCAGGTAATTTCAACAACCGATTTGAGATTCTATATGCAAATCCGCTAAGTGTTGCAAATCCGGTTTTTGATGCCAATGGCGTAATCGCTATCAAACAAGGTGGTAACATTGTAGTAAATGCAGGAAACATTACGATCGCATCTGTAAAAGTATTCGATATTCGCGGAAGCCTTATCGCTGAAAAGAACAATGTGAACGCATCCGAAGTTAGCATCAATGCAGGAACAACCAAGCAAGTGCTGATCGTTCAGGTTACTTCAGATGACAACCGCACAGTTTCTAAGAAAGTAATCAACTAAGATTTTCAATAGTATATAGAGAAAGCCCGCTCGTACTGAGCGGGTTTTTTTATGCTTGCATTTTAACATTTATAATTTCTTTAGAACCTTTTTCGAGAATTAACTGTAATTTGCGTATCCAACCGTATAATCTAAGTGGAATTAGATAAAACGGACTTTAAATATTTTTTTCTTAATTTTGGACGTAACTCGATTTATTGTTGTTGTTTTTTAAAGCTTGCTATAGTTTATTCATGATAAATTCCGTGCCCCGTTCGCTTTCTGATCACGCTAATCTAGACGGATTACTTCGATTAATTCTTTCGATTAATTTATGATATTGATTGTCGATGATATTCCGGCCAATCTGGTAGCGCTCAGAAAAGTTCTTGAGCTGCACGGTCTTGCGGTAGAATCGGCTGAATCTGGCGAAGAAGCGTTGCTTAAAACTCTCAAGTACGACTACTCACTTATTATACTCGACGTACAAATGCCGGGTATGGACGGTTTCGAGGTCGCCGAATCGCTCGCCGGCAGCAGCCGTACACGAGACATACCTATTTTATTCCTTTCGGCTGTTAGCAAGGAAAAACGTTTCATATCGCGCGGTTACGAGTCGGGCGGAGTTGATTATATAACCAAACCGGTCGATCCTGATCTACTGATCTTAAAAGTCAAGACATTCCTCAAGTTGTTCAATCAGCAACAGGAGCTGAAAGATATTCGGGACAAATTATCGACCGAAATAGAAATTCGAAAAAAGGCGCAGGAGGAACTTGCGTATCAAATCGAGGAATTCCGATCGGTCATTAGCTCACTTCCCGAAGTGGCCTTTGCACTTACCGAAGACGGAAGTATCGAACTGGTAAATGACTACTGGTATGAATATTCCAAATCAGCAAGCGAGTTTCCGGAAATACACCCGGATGATTCCTCGATTTTTGATTCCTGGAAAGAACGCATCCACCACGGCGAAGTGTTTGAAGCCGAAATCCGTATGCGAAACCTGCGAACCGGCAAATTTACGTTCTTCATAATGAAAGTGGTTCCCGTCAAGAATAATAATACTATCAGTCGCTGGGTAGGTACATTTACCAATATTCAGAGGCAAAAACTTGCCAATGAATTGCTGGAGGTTGAAGTTGGCAAACGAACACGCGAACTGATAGATAAAAATGAAGAACTCGAATTCCGGAATCACGAACTCCAGCAATTTGCGTGGGTAGTTTCACATGACCTTAAAGAGCCTGTGCGGAAAATCGAGATTTTCACCAAAATGATTCAGGAGCAGTACTTGCCAGATGATTCAAAAGCCCAGCATTATAGCGAACGCACGCTAAGCGCGGCACAAAGGATGTCAAAGCTGATTTCGGATCTGCTCGAATATTCGCGGCTGTCTGCCGATGCACTGCATCAAAAAGTCGACTTGGACGAGGTTGTCTCCGAGGTTCTTGACGATCTTGATTTTCAAATTAACGAAAAACAGGCGACCATTCATCTGAGTCCGCTGCCGAAAGTGGACGGTATCTCGAGCCAATTGCGGCAGGTGTTCCAGAATCTCGTAAGCAATGCATTGAAATTCTCGAGAAAAGGCGTCGATCCGGTGATTACCATATCAGCCGAACGGATTCTTAATAAGGATTTTGATAGTCCCGCATCGGAAACAGGCGATTATTGCAAAATTACATTTAGCGATAATGGTATTGGTTTCAATGAAAAATACCTGGATCGGATCTTTATCATATTTCAAAGCCTGAATGATAAAAAGAGTTTCGACGGGACCGGAATCGGTTTGGCCATCGCAAAAAAGATCATCGAAAAACATAGCGGCCTGATTACGGCACGCAGCACGGAAGGTGAGGGCTCGACCTTTATCATCATCCTTCCAATTCATTCATCAAATATTTCTCAATTATATGAACACGAAATTTAAAAGGAACCTGCTCATAAGTTCAGTAGTATCCATACTGATCTTATTGCTTAGTTCAACCGCGTCTTTTATCAGCATCCGTATGTTGATGTCGAGTAACGCAGCGGTTTTCCATACGCAGCAGGTTATTTTCAATTTAAATGAGGCCACCGCGGTAATGCTGGACGCTCAAAGCGGCATGCGCGGATTTCTTATAACTGGTAATGATGAAAATTTGGCGAGATATGTTGGCAGTGAACAGCAAGCCGCGCTATATCTGAAGCGTGTCGCTGAACTGGTGCAAAATGATCCCGAGCAGAAAGCCCGGCTCGCGAAAGTGCTTCCGGTTAAAGAGGCACTTTTTGAATATATTGATTTTCAAATTGCCGGACGCCGCGCCGGTGTGGTTATCGGACCTAACGATCTACATGTTGGAAAGAGCTACATGGACAAGATACGCAACGTGATTCGCGATATGGAAAGCCATGAGCAAACGCTTTTGGCACAAGGTGCCGATGAATCCAAAAAGTATGGATTGTACAGTATTTTGCTGATTGTAGTTGCGGCACTTATCGCTGTAACGATAAGCGCCATATTCTTCAGGCGGATCTATCGCGAGTTTCAGCAGCGAAGTTTGCTGCAGCAGGAATTGGCTGTCAAAGATCAGGAGACTGCCAATCGGATTACTGTCATCAGCGGCATAGCAGGACGGATTGCCGATGGTGATTATACGGTTCGGGCAACAACTCACGACAGCGATGCTCTGGGCAGTATTGGAGGTTCACTCAATAACATGGCCGAGGCACTGGAAAGAAGTTTTGGAAAATTATCCGATAAGGAGTGGCTGCAGGCGGGCGTGGCCGAACTGAATAAAGCAATGATTGGCGAGAAATCGCCCGAGGAACTTGCTAACGCCGTTGTGGAATTTGTAGCAGAATACACTGAAAGTAGCTCGGCCATAATGTATTTGGCCGAAGGAAATCAACTGCAGGCTATTGCCGGATTCTGTTATACGCCTGATGACAATCGCGACCGACTTCAATTCGGGCATGGCATTTCCGGCCAGGCGGCTGCCAGTAAAAAAATGATCGAATTGACCGCGCTGGAGAGTGAGGATATCGTGATCTCATATGCGCAGGGCAAAGTGAAACCGCGCCATATACTCGCACTGCCTTTACTTGATGGAAAGGTTACCGGTGTACTCGAACTGATGACTATGGAAGAATTCACAGACCTCGACAGGGATTACCTCCTTGCGGTGTCCAACAATATTTCTGTAGCAATGACGGCTGCAATAAATAGAGCGCGCATCCAGGAGCTGCTCGACGAAACACAGGCTCAGTCGGAAGAACTCCAGGTACAACATTCGGAACTAGAAAGCATCAATGCCGAACTTGAAGCGCAAACAGAAAAGTTGCAGGCATCCGAAGAAGAACTTAGGGTCCAACAGGAAGAACTGCAACAAATCAATGAGGAATTGTCGGAACGCTCTGTGATGCTGGAAGAGAAAAACCGGGAAGTTCAGAAAAAATCGGAGGACCTTGAACAAAGCACCCGATATAAATCGGAGTTTCTCGCGAATATGTCTCATGAATTGCGAACGCCGCTGAATTCGATATTGTTGCTAAGCCGATTGCTTTCCGAAAACAACGACGGCAATATGAATAACGAACAAACCGAATTCGCCCGCGTGATTCAGAGTTCGGGCAACGGGTTACTTACACTCATTGACGAAATTCTCGATCTGTCTAAAATTGAAGCCGGAAAAATGGAAGTCGATTTGAATGAAATTAACGTGAACGATCTGACTTCCGGATTAAAGGATATCTTCCTGCCCATGGCAAAAGAGAAGAACATCCTATTCAATGTTCAGGACGCCGATTCGCCCAAAGTGATTTCATCTGATCGAATGCGCCTGGATCAAATCCTTAAAAATCTTATCTCAAACGCCATAAAATTTACCTCGGCAGGTTCGGTCGATCTCAAAATTTTCAAGGATAAATCGGATCCGAAATTTATTCGCTTCGCTGTTACCGATACGGGCATTGGCATACCGGCCGACAAACAGCCACTGATTTTCGAAGCCTTTCAGCAAGCCGATGGATCTACCAAACGAAAATATGGAGGTACCGGCCTTGGACTCTCGATTAGCCGGCAACTTGCTAAATTATTAGGTGGCGAAATACTTCTTGATAGCGCAGTAGGAGAAGGAAGTACTTTCACCCTAAGAATACCTGCGACGGGAGTTGCCGAAATGAGTCCTGGCGATTCTCCGGCGACCACAGAAATGCCTGCCAGGACTGAGCCGACCCGGAAGTACATCAGCGAGAAAATTCCAAAAGCACTGAACGATGATCGCGACGTAATAAATGAAGGCGATAAGATCGTTCTGATAGTCGAGGATGACATCAACTTCGCGAAATCGTTGTTGGAGTTTGCCCGACAGAAAGGTTACAAAGCGGTAATGACAGTTCGTGGTGACGAAGCCCTGGCGTTGGCATTGCAATTTAAACCCGCTGGAATCCTTCTTGATGTCGAATTGCCTGTAATGAACGGCTGGGAAGTGATGGAAGAATTAAAAGGCAATCCCGAAACGCGCCACATCCCGGTACATATTATGTCCTCGCACAGTGTACGTCAGGAAAGCCTGCTGAAAGGTGCCGTGAACTTTTTGAACAAACCGGTCGCTTTCGAACAGATGCCGGAAATATTCAAACAGATCGAGCGTATTGTCAACCGCGATTCAGGCAAAGTGCTGATTTTGGAAGACAACCAGAAACATGCTAAGGCACTATCGTTTTTTTTGGAATCCTATAATATCAATTCTGAAATTAGCAGTGCGGTGGCCGACAGCGTCAAAGCACTTGCGAGCAATGATGTCGACTGCGTAATCCTGGATATGGGAGTGCCGGCCGGAAATGCCTATGAAATATTGGAGCAGGTCAAATCTACCCATGGCCTGGAGAATCTACCCGTAATTGTATTTACGGGAAAGAGCCTGTCGGTTCGCGAAGAACAAAAAATTAAAAAATATGCCGATTCCATAGTTGTTAAAACTGCGCATTCCTATCAGCGCATGCTAGATGAAGTGTCGCTGTTCATGCATCTTGTGGAAAACAAAAAAGATAAAAAGGACGGTCTTAACGATGCGCTGCAAAACATGCTGAAAGGTAAAACGGTGCTGATCGTGGACGACGATGTCCGGAACATATACTCACTTACGAAAGCGCTTGAAACGCTGCAAATGAACGTCCTAACTGCTATTGATGGCCGCGAAGCCGTGAAGGTATTGAACGAGAATCCCGCAACCGATATAGTATTGCTCGATATGATGATGCCCAATATGGACGGTTATGAAACTGCTGCAACGATTCGCGCCGACGACCGTTATAAAAAACTTCCCGTGATTGCGGTAACTGCTAAGGCTATGACCGGTGATCGTGAGAAGTGTATCAATGCCGGCGCCTCCGATTATATTACCAAGCCGGTAGATATCGACCAATTACTTTCGCTTTTGCGAGTATGGTTATATGACTCAAATTAAACTCCCGCGATATGAAAAAAATGATGATTGTAGATGATGATCCGCGAAATATTTTTGCATTAAAAGCTGTGCTGAAAGTGCGGTCATTTGAATGTATAACATGTAATAGTACCACCGAAGCCCTTAAAGTTTTAAAAACCGAGCAGCCGGTCGATGCTGTTCTGCTGGATATGATGATGCCTGAACTGGACGGCTATGAAGCCATTCCACTTATTAAGGCAATTCCGCACCGAAAAATACCCGTTATTGCCGTTACCGCCCAGGCGATGAATGGCGACCGGGAGCGGTGCCTGCGCGCCGGTGCCGATGAATACATTGCAAAACCCATTGATATCGATAAATTATTGCTTGTGCTGAACAAATTGTTATGAGACTCACCGATCAACAGTTGGAAGTGCTTATAGATGAAATCCATGAAAATTATGGATATGATTTCAGTGGTTATGCTAAAGCGTCGCTGAAAAGGCGGATCGAGCGTTTAATCACAATTGATAAATCTTCTTATGAAGGGATGATTTCCAAGATGCGAAACGATTCCGGATATTTGCGTCGCATAATTGAAGAAATTACGGTCAACGTAACCGAAATGTTCCGGGATCCGGGTTTTTATAAAGTCGTTCGTACCGATATTCTGCCACTACTGGCAACCAAGCCCTTTATTAGATTTTGGTTTGCGGGCTGCTCCACCGGCGAAGAAGTATATTCATTTGCGATTATGCTGAAAGAGGAAAATCTGCTGCATAAGTCGCTTATATACGCAACCGATTTAAGTCCGCAGGTCCTCACACAGGCAAAAAAAGGCGTCTATCCTTTGCGTTTGATGTCACAATTTGCTGCCGATTATCGCGAAGCCGGAGGGCAGCGTGATTTTTCCGAATTTTATACCGCCAACTACGGTTTTGCGAAATTTTCCGGGGAACTGTCCCAAAACATGGTTTTTTCGCAGCATAATCTCGTTAGCGACGGTTCTTTCAATGAATTCAATATGATTGTGTGCCGGAATGTAATGATTTACTTCGATTCCGTTTTACAGGTCAGGGTTCTGCAGTTGTTCGACGAGAGTTTGGCATCCTTGGGAGTATTGGCGCTCGGAAGCAAAGAAACGATCAAATTCTCGCCAATCAGTAAAAATTATGAGCAGTGGGTCACTGAAAAAATATGGAGAAAAATGCGATAAAAGCGGTGGTGATCGGCGGATCGGCGGGAAGTTTGGAAGTGTTGCTTCAGGTTCTTCCACAGATTATCGATGTCGCATTTGCAATCGTAATTGTCATGCATCGGCGCAGTGGTGACAACGTGTTGCTTGAGGAATTGGTCAGATCGCGTGCTCGTATCCCAGTTGATGAAACCAACGATAAAGCAGCGCTCTTACCGGGCAGGATTTATATTGCGCCTGCCAATTACCACTTGCTGTTTGAGAGTGACGGCCGGCTCTCATTGGATATTTCCGACAAATTCAACTTCAGCCGCCCCAGTATTGATGTAACGTTTGAATCGGCTGCCGATGCGTTGGGTTCGACGGTCTGCGGATTGCTTCTTTCGGGCGCCAATTCGGATGGTACGACCGGTTTGATCGCCATTAAAAGTGTAGGCGGTGTGATTGCCATTCAGGATCCAGAGCAAGCCGCAATGCCGTATATGCCTGAATATGCAGCTCTCCATGCGCGGCCCGACTTCATTCTCGCCACCGATAAGATCGCAGACTGGATTTTAGATCTTTAAAGATGGGATTAAGTATCGATAAAGTGCATATTATGAGGGTGTAACCAACTGAATATATTCTATTTAGGTTTTTAACGAGTTTTTGGACCCTTAATCGAAAAAATTTTTTATCGTTACAGGTTGGGTGTAATTTTGGCTTTGGAATAATTTATTCTTAAGCACTATGAAGAGAACTATAGCAACAATTACTCATCAGTTACCGAATCTTTTTCGGACGGTTGGCGTGATTGTATGTTTTATGTTCACTTCAGGTATGCATGCGCAGCAAAAGCCACTTACCGAAACGGCTCCTGAAACTAAAGAATCCAGCGTTTATTCAAAAATGGAAATGTTATTTTGGTTCACGGGGACCAAACAGGCCAAAACATCGAACGGATTTGATGATGAAGATGTTGATTCGCGCAAAAAACAGATCATCATGTCGGGGACGATGCCGAATAGGATTTTGAGCCGTACGTTTATGAACAAGGCGCTTAATTACGGATCGACCATTACATAATAGTTTACAAGATATGCTGAAAAGCCTCCGTTATGGAGGCTTTTTTTATGGTATTAATTGACACTCCGCCCATCGAAGTGCCAGTTTTCATGTGTCTCATTTTCAAATTGTTATTGCCATTGATTTTTTCGCGCTAAAGGCAAAATAGCTGAATAGTAGGTCGTTAATCGATTATTCCTGCGTGTTGTCGAATAGTTAGTTTTTCGTTAACATTTCGTAATGGGTGTAGTTGCAATTTGTGTAAATTTATGGCGCCCCATCTTACGTTTTTAGTTAAAATTTCGATTAATATTTGCTCCATCTTCGACAATCCTACTAATGGTGCAGGATATTTGCTATTTAGATTATAATATTACACCACATGATAGGAACATTACGTACCCCAAAGCGTGCAGTTTTAGATTTTAGGAAAAATATGTTGTCGGTTGTGCAGGTATTAATTTTAAGCACGGCCTGCTTTATCGCAACTGGAAATGGTCTTCCGGAAAAAGTTGTTACTACCGAATCGCCCGCTGATATGGTGCTGCCGCCCTATTGTACGCCTACTTTTAGCTGGACGATGGAGCCCATTTGTAACGTGACATTCAATACGATAAACAATAACTCATCTTGCGTAGTGGGTTCGGGACCGTTTTATAACAATTACTCCGGGATTTCTACCACTGTAACAAAGGGGGTGTCCTATCCAATTTCAGTATCGGGGAATACGGATGGTCCTTATACCAATCGTATTAATGTATTCATCGATTTCAACCAGGATAATGATTTTAGCGACCCGGGTGAGGAATTTCAACTGGGAAACATAGTAAATTGCGGAAATTGCGCTGTAACCGGTACGATATTGATACCTGCTACCGCTTTGACCGGCAATACAACAATGCGGGTGATGAAGCGCTTCAATCAGTATGCTACGCCGTGCAATACTGAAGGCTGGGGCGAAGTTGAAGATTACGTATTAAATATACAGAATTCCGGACCTCCATTGACATTAACCGCAACTTCAGTGTCCATTTGTGCGGGACAGTCAGCTACAGTGTCAATTACACCGGGCACCTTTGGCAACTATAATCAATATACATGGTCTCCGGCAGGTGTAACTGGTACGGCGCCAAATTTTACTTTCAGTCCTGCAACCACCACAACTTATACTTTAACCGGATTAAATACTTCAACTTTAGCCACAAACACGGCCACATTTACGGTTAATGTAAACCCCGCTCCGTCGATAGTAACCGTAACACCGGCTGCTCCGTCTATATGCCCGGGCGGTATAGCAACGTTAACGGCCAGCGGTGGAACGGTAAGTGGCGTCACGGCGTTCAGTGAAAATTTTAATGGTCCAGCTACAGGATGGACGACGCAAACTACAGGATCGCCGAATCCGTGGTATTTGTACCCAAACAACTCCTATGTTTTTCTTAATTCAATTATCAGTAATGACGCTTCGGGTTTTGCCGCCGTTGATAGTGATGCGGGAGGATCGGGTAGTACAACAATTAGCAGCCTGATCTCACCATCATTCAGTTTGGCATCATACACTACAGCGTCGTTGAATTTTTGGCATTTCTATAGGTATTTTAATGGTCCCGAGTCTGGCGAGGTGCAGATATCGACCAACGGCGGTGCTACCTATACTACGGTACTTACCATTACGGCCAATGCAGGAGCAGCCACCAATTTTGCGAATGCCAATGTGAGTTTGAACACTTTTGTTGGCCAACCGGATGTACGCATCAGGTTTCGATATACTGCCTCTTGGGATTTTGGCTGGGCAATCGATAATATCGTTGTTACTGGCAATGCCACCAGCGGGGTCACCTGGTCGCCAGCTGCGGGTTTATTCACAAATGCCGCCGGAACAATTCCGTACACTGGCGGCGTGACCAATACAGTTTACGCTTCGCCAACGAACACCACGATTTATACTGCGACTGCGACTAATTCGGTGACAGGCTGCACCAGAACCCGTCAGGTTACGGTTACGGTACCGTTAGTTCCAGGAACTATCTCCAACAATCAAATAGTGTGCGGTGGTCTTGCCGAAAATATTATTCTTACTGGCCATACAGGAACTGTTGTAACATGGCAGTCAGCACCCGACCCGTCTTTTACCACCGGAGTGACTAACATACCGGGCTCTGCGGGTGCCACCACTCTTTTTTCAACAACTATTGGCAATGTCACTGCTCCTATGTATATACGTGCCCAAATTCTGGGCGGAACTTGTACCGCATACACTAATTCAGTGTTTCTTGATGTAATATCGGCCACGTGGAACGGAACGACATGGACGCCGGCACCGCCGACATCTACCACCAAGGCAATTTTTACCGGTAATTATTCTTCGACTGGAGACCTTCAGGCATGCTCGGTCTTGGTAACTTCTGGGGATGTAGTATTTAACAGCGGTCACAATCTGATTGTGCAAAATGAGGTGGTTGTAGATAATGAAGTGATTGCAACAGGTAAATCGCTTTCGTTTGAGGACGATGCAAGCCTTGTTCAGTTCAACGATGCTGCCATAAATTCGGGGACAATCATTTATAAACGAAATTCGTCTCCTATGATCCAATATGATTATACATACTGGTCATCACCCGTATACCCGCAAACTCTGGTAGGTTTATCTCCAATGACCCTCGCAGATAAATATTTTTGGTGGAATCCTACTACATATAATTGGCAGTCGATAGCAGCCCCCGGCATTACAGTAATGACGCCGGCGTTGGGCTATATCATTCGGGCGCCGCAGGGATTTACCGCTGTACCGCAAGTTTATCCAGGCGTATTTAACGGAGTGCCAAACAATGGGGTAATATCAATTGGGATTCAGGTCAATGGTTTGAATGACAATAACCTGTTAGGCAATCCCTATCCGAGTGCAATTGATGCCGATTTACTG
>JADMKR010000235.1:5610-12195 GCA_015478765.1 Flavobacterium sp. | reverse complement strand
TTGGTTGTGGCCAATTCTGCCATTCGTTTTTTCCGCTCTTTATTAAGAAATTTAATTTGGGTGATATCGTGAAAAAATATCGATAGACCTTTTTCGGATGGGCATACTGTAAATTCCAGCCACATATTTCTTGTTTCAAAATACTCCTTAAATCTATATGACTTTTGGTCTTCAGCTGCTTTTAAATAGTAGTTGCGAAATTTAAACGAAGACATATTAGGAAACCGAACCCAGAAATTATGTCCAACAACGCTTTCGCGGGGGATTGACAGTATACGCTCAGCTTCTTTGTTCCAATACGTGATGGTCCAATTTTCATCTAGCGCTATGAAGCCGTCATTCACACTTTCGAGCATATCCGTAATGCGGGCATTATTTTCCTCAAGTTGAGCCGAATGTTTTAGATTGGCTTCCACCGAACGCTCGGCTGCCTCAATATTGTCATCTTCGTTCTTGCGCAAATAGACAAACATCAGTAATCCGGTTACAATAACATAGCCAATGCCTTTGACCGATTGGAAAGTGGCCGGGTCGGCGAAAATTTCAGGCGTTGAAATCGCATCGCTGACCCAAATCCAAGTGATCCCCACTAACAGGTAAATGATGGTAATTTGGGCTGAACTTCTTTTCATATAAATGGTTTGCCTCGTAAATATAATTAAATCCGAGCTTGCCGTGCGAAATAACTGATACATTGTTAGGTTTCGCCCACTTATTCCTCATTGATCTCATGAATGTTAATAGTTGCATCCGTCACTAAAAAAACCTGATTTTTATAAAAAAATATAATGTACCTTTGCGCCCATTAAAAATCTCAGATGGAATCTATTAGAAATATTGCAATTATTGCCCACGTTGACCACGGTAAAACCACATTGGTTGACAAAATTATGTATCATTGCCAACTTTTTCGTGAAAATGAAAACACCGGCGATCTAATTCTCGACAACAATGATCTCGAGCGCGAACGTGGTATTACGATTACTTCAAAAAACGTTTCTGTAGTTTACAAAGGGACTAAGATCAATATTATCGACACGCCCGGTCACGCCGATTTTGGCGGTGAAGTGGAGCGGGTATTGAATATGGCCGACGGTGTCTGTCTGCTGGTTGACGCCTTTGAAGGCCCAATGCCGCAAACGCGTTTCGTATTGCAAAAAGCGATCGACCTCGGACTAAAGCCATGTGTCGTGATCAACAAAGTAGATAAAGAGAATTGTACGCCCGAAGAAGTGCACGAGAAAGTCTTCGACCTGATGTTCGAATTAGGCGCAACCGAAGAACAATTGGATTTCCCAACCGTGTACGGCTCAGCTAAAAACAACTGGATGTCGGATGATTTCCGAAATCAGACAGAAAATATAGAGCCATTACTTGATATGGTCATCAAAAATGTTCCGCCACCAAATGTGGGTGAAGGAACGCCACAGATGCTTATTACATCATTGGATTTCTCGGCATTTACAGGCCGGATAGCCATTGGCCGATTGGAAAGAGGAGTTCTTAAAGAAGGAATGCCGATTTCCCTGGTAAAAAGAGATGGTCGCGTGGTAAAATCCAGAATAAAGGAATTACACACATTCGAAGGCCTGGGCCGTAAAAAAGTTAGCCAGGTAATCGCCGGCGATATTTGTGCCGTCGTAGGAGTTGAAGGATTTGAAATTGGTGATACCATCGCCGATTTTGAAAACCCGGAAGGTTTGAAAACCATCGCCATCGATGAGCCTACAATGAGTATGTTATTTACCATAAACGATTCGCCGTTTTTTGGAAAAGAAGGAAAGTTCGTTACATCCCGACACATTCGCGACCGTTTGACAAAAGAGTTGGAGAAAAATCTTGCCATGAAAATGGGCGAAACGGATTCTGCTGATAAATTCATGGTTTTCGGACGCGGTGTACTTCACTTGTCGGTTCTTATCGAAACCATGCGACGTGAAGGATACGAACTGCAAATCGGACAGCCGCAAGTAATCATTAAAGAAATCGACGGTAAAAAATGTGAGCCAATCGAAGAATTGACAATCGATTTGCCTGAGAATCTTTCGGGAAGGGCGGTCGAATTTGTAACCATCCGCAAAGGCGAAATGCTTTCAATGGAAGCCAAGGGCGAGCGAATGATCATTAAATTCAACATCCCGTCCCGCGGAATCATCGGTTTGCGGAACCAGTTGCTTACGGCAACAGCAGGTGAAGCGATCATGTCACACCGTTACATCGGATATGAACCATACAAAGGTGAAATTCCAGGACGTAACAACGGATCTTTGATTTCTATGGAAAATGGAAAAGCGATTCCATACTCGATCGATAAATTGCAAGACCGAGGTAAGTTCTTCGTCAATCCAAACGACGAAATCTACGAAGGTCAGGTGATCGGCGAAAATTCGCGTAGCGATGATATGGCTGTGAACGTTACCAAGATGAAAAAGCAATCCAACGTTCGATCGTCAGGGAATGACGAAAAAGCCCGGATTATCCCGCCAGTCATTTTTTCACTGGAAGAAGCGTTGGAATATATTCAAAAAGATGAATACGTAGAGGTTACGCCTAAATCTATTCGACTAAGAAAAATTTATCTGACAGAAACTGATAGAAAAAGATATAAGTTCTAGTACAACTTACTATTAAAAAAAGCCATTCGCAAGAGTGGCTTTTTTTATAGGAGCTTATTCCCGCCTTCGCCTTTATCTGCCGCGGCCTGCGTTGCCCCGGGCACGCCGCGGCAGGATACCGGCTCTGTCGGGGCTAGGGCCTGGTCTTACAATCGGCTTTATCGTTTTAAAGCGAAATGACCTTTGAAAATTCGCCCGTCATCGAGTAAGATAACATACCAGTAATCATCCGATTGCAACGGCTGGCCATTGTAGGTTCCGTCCCAACCGGCACCCGCAGCCGACAGCTGTTTCAGCAATTTGCCATAACGGTCATAAATACGGGTTATGGTATTCGGGTAAAATGCATACCCGACGCCCTGGATGTTCCATGTGTCGTGGTAGCCATCGCCATTAGGGGTGAAGTATTTAGGTATTCCAAGCACCGATATAACCTGTGATGTTATTGGGCAGCCGTTAAGATCACTCACATAAACGGTATGTATACCCGGCAGAACATTCGTCAACACATTAGATGGCTGAAAAGCGTTGGGGTAATCAAGGCTGTAGACGTAATTTCCGTAGCTGTTGTCGGTCAAGGTTATGGTAACCGAATTATTATCCAGAAAACCGGTGGTTTCGATATTTTCTATGATAGCGCTGCTGGACGCTATCACCGGTACAGTGCGGGTTTTGGTACAGCCGAATCCATTGGTCACCACAACCGAGTAAGTCCCTTCGGCGCTCAATGTAAGGCTGTAAGCAGTCGCGCCCGGGATGGCATTTCCTTCGTAAAACCACTGATAAGTATAATCATCGGGAGAAGAGCCGTCGAGGATCGCAGCGTCAATGACGGTGGTGAAATTCAGCGAGTTTACACATACCACATGCGGCGCTAGATTTAGATTGGCATCCACGTCAGGAAGCGGATTCACTTTTATGTTAAGCAATGTAATAGACGCGCAGTCGTTTGCATTTTCCTGACGTACAAAAACTGTTTGCACTTGGTATGGAACGGTGTTTACATACGAACTCGGATCGGCAATTTGATTTTGCTCCATGAGCGCATCGATCTCGGTTTCATAGAATCGTGCCGCACTGCCAAAAGGCACCGTTAGATTAAATATCATAAGACCATCTTCGGTTCCGTCGGTATCGCACTGGGACGGCAAATTGACAATCGGTGAGGGCAACAGGTTCGCAATAAGGTTTAAAAAACTGTAATTCGAGCAGCCGTTCACCTCATTGGTTACTTTCACAACTATCTGTTGCGGATTGGTCAAATTGGTATAAGCCATTGGCAACATTGCGGTCCCTGCTTGTGCGTCGGCCACGGTTTCATAATATTCTATAGTAATATCAGGGTTTCCCAGAATGAAAAGGTTATCAGCTTGCGCCAAATTGAATACCGTTATCCCGTCGGGCAGAGCGCCGGTATCACATTGCACGAGATCGGTAGTGATAGATGCCGGAAGCGGGTTGATATTCAATATTGTTTCACCTGAAACCGAACCGCAAACATTGCCGGCCTTGTTTAATACAACGCGGTAAATATTACCGTTCATCACTGCCGCAGCGTTGATTATGGTCAGGGTTGACGTGCTTACCCCCGAATAAGTCGGACCATCGCTGATATTGGTGAACAGAACTTCGTTAGTCGATACCTGCCATTGGTAGGTCACATCCGGATTTGTCACGATAGACAAATTGGCGTCGCTGTTTTCACAAATTGTAATTTCAACCGGAACATCGTCTGTAATCTCAATGGGAACCGGTATTAAATAGTTGGCATTGGGAACCGTATAGCCACCGGCGCCAGTTACGACTCCATTTGAATTTACGGTTGGCGTAGCAGAATTCCCAAGGTATCCGTTATTATTGCCGTCATTATAACCCGCTTCGCGTACGTCATTGCATAAGTCGGCGTCACTGTCGTGGTCTACGGCATTGTAGCTTCCGTCGCCATCGGTATCGCGTATCGTGTAATTCAGCACGCCGCTGTTGGCTGAAGTTTCCAATATGTCGGCAAGGCCGTTGGCCCCAAATATATTTCCTACAAGAACACCTGATGTATGAGGGGCACCGCTTCCTGATTCGACCGCGTCGTAAATACCGTCGTTATCACTGTCAAGGTCAAGAAAATCCGGGATGCCATCTGAATCTGAATCGGCAGGAGAAATGCCATCGCCAAATATATTGTCGAGGCCATCCCCGTTGGTATCGGTGCCGGAAAGTGCTGAATAGTTCTGTCCTTGCGATTCAAATGAGTCTGGAATTCCGTCGTTATCACTGTCAAGGTCAATTTGGTCAGGTATTCCGTCGCCGTCCGAATCCCTTGGTACGCAAGTAGCGCTCAAACGGAAAGTAGCTTTATTGGCTGCTTCGACAAGGTTGATATGAGTGACTTTGATACTTGTGGCAAGATGGGTTTGTAGGGAAAAAGTGCCTGTGCCTGCCGCAAGCGGTGTAGTGCTGTTCAATCTGAAGCGGATTTCAAACGATGAGAATACGGTTACGCCGCTTTCGTAAAATCCGTCGTAATTCGTATCGATCAACAATTGATTATCGGGATTCAGGATTGTCAATGTCTGCGCGCTATCAGAATTGACAATAAATTCCGCATCGGAGTTTAGAAGATCGCCTGTATTTCCTACGGCAACATAATCAAGCATTATACTCACCGGTTGGGCGAAGTTAACCTGGTAAATCATCGAATTTCCAATTCCGCCTGAGGTTTCGGTCACGAAGTTGCCGTTTGGATACCCTACAAACGGTGTGGCCGTGGGCGGACCGGTACCAGCAGGAAAACTACCGGTAAATGAATTGGAATATGTTCCTGTCGCAAAATTGCCACTGAGGGGATTTACGAGATTTAAATTCAGGTTACCATATGATTCATCACAGTTTGAAATGCCATCGTTATCGTTGTCTATATCAAAATTATCACCTGCACCGTCATTGTCCATATCCGTTTCGCAAACGCTCACCGGAATCCTATCCGATTGTAATGTGGTGCCGCAGGCGGCCAGCGTGGCTTCCACATAATAGTATCCGGGCTGAGTCGGGATGTACTGAACATCGGTAGAAACCAGCGCATTGTTATAGTACCATTCGTATGTGTCAAAACCCGCCACTTCGCTCACTGATAGTTGAATATTGGGCAGGCAGTCGGGTTGTGTAACATCGAGTTGCTCAAATGAAATCGACGGTTTAAATGTAAACCCCGAATAATATCCGCCAAAAGTGGCATTTACAAAAGTACCATAAGACGCCAAATAGAGTTGCGTTGTCGAATAAACCGAAACATTTCCTGTCAATCCCGTGATGGTATATGTAACAAACCCTGGTTGTCCCACAACGGTCAGCGGTCCGTCAACTATAATGTCTGCAGGCAGGTCGGCTAAATCATAAGGTATGCCGTCAAGTACAAAGCTTATGTCCGATCCTGTTTCTGTCACCAATGTCACGCGCCCTGTAAAAAGCGTAACGCCCACCTGGTTGACCAGCGGGATGTTGTCGATTATCTTTGGTGTCTGGCAACTCAGTGGCGGAACGAAGAACAGTTCCTGATTGGCTTGGTTCGGCTGGCTGTCATCACCTACGCCCTGGTATGCAAAAACGTCTTTTGAAGTTCGCACATAGAGATTGCCATTGGCAGAAAATTGCGCTCCGCTCAGTGCGATATACTGGCCTGCGTCGATCGTGTAGGACGAAACCGCATTGCCATTAAGAAAAATCTCAGTGTCATTTTCGTTAGCGATCAACAATACCCGTTCAACGCGGTCCATTCCTGTACTTTTGATAAAAATATATTCTTTACCCGTGCGTTCCGATGGAACCGCCTGATCGAAACCTAAATCGATATTTCCCATTTCGCCGTTGGTGCCGCCGAATGATCCGCATGCCATGGCAATTGGTTTGTCTGACGTAACAAGTGAGCCTATTAGTGCGTCACGATTGGCGTCATGGGGTCCCTGAACGGCAATTACAT
>JADMKR010000235.1:0-5600 GCA_015478765.1 Flavobacterium sp. | reverse complement strand
GGTTATAGTAACGGGAGCATCGCCGGCAAATTCGAAATTCAGTAGTTGGATTCCGGGTTTGAATTCGCTGAATGTGACCTCAGTATTGTTTTCAGTGGCCATTACCGAAACGAAAGTGTAATGGCTTGCACTATACGATGGTGCTTCAACATTGATTAAACCGCCTACGCGAAATTCAGTTCCAATTGCGGCCAGGCCTTTTGAGACCAACGCACCGGCGTGAAAGGAATTTGACGCCATCACACGAATCGTCACGTATACCATATCTTCGGCTTCCACTATAAAGCCTTTATTCGACAATACGTTGTTAGTAAAGCCGGACTGTGCCATTAATTGTGTGTTGCTTCCGATCCCTATGCTGTGAACATAGGGTATATCGCGCGATACTACGCCGGTTATAACCGATCCGCCAATATTGATAATCCGAAAATTTACGGGCGTAAGGCTTGGAGTCGAGATATATAAATATTGCTCCTCGGCAGAGATCGAATTCGAATTTGACAGCGGCGGGATGTAGTGCGTTTTGCTGAACTGCGCAAAGCAATTAGCTGATAGTAAAATCAGTAATCCCAGTAAAATCTTTTTCATTGCGATAAAAGTACGAATAATGCTTTATCTTTTTAATGCAAAGTGGCCTTTGATTGTGCGTCCGTCCGAAAGTTCGGCTACAAACCAATAATCGGTTGCCGGGAGTTCCTGTCCGTTTAATTTTCCATTCCATCCGTTACCGTCACCGCCAAAACCGTATAAAAGTTTGCCGAAGCGGTCATAAATGGTGACCCGGCTTTCAGGCAGCAACTGCAAATACGGTATAAACCACACGTCATTTCTACCATCGCCATTAGGTGTGAAGTACGCAGGAGTGTCCAAGACATAAATCGCAATCGGCCCAATGTTGCCGCAATTATTTGTATCGCGAATATAAATGAAATACTCACCTGGCCTTAATCCTGTAAAATAGGGGTCTGTTTGGTAAAAATTGCCATCAAGTGAAAATTCATACAAACCGTTTCCGCTGTAATTTATCAGCACCGAATTACCAAAACCGGCAAAATCACTAATGTCGGCAGAGATGAATGTTGGTGGTTCGGAAACAGTCACGGTGAAACTTTTACTGGCCGTACATCCATTTCCATCGGTTACTTCGACTGTGTATACGCCCGGATCGGTAACTATAATGGAAGTAGTGACCTGATTTGGTGTGGTGTTCCAGGAATAATCAGTGAAGCCGCCGGGAGCCGTCAATTGCACTGCGGTGCCTTCGCAAATGGAAATTGTTTCGTCGTTTAATGCGCTTGTACTGATTACGTTCACCCGTAAGTCTACAGGAACGATCCCGAAACAGTCGGTGCCGTTGACGACACGTGCATAAATTGTTTGCAGAAAAGGCATCGTGTTATTGAAACTTTGCGAGAGCGGATTAATCTGGTTCACCGCATCGCTTGATGAAAGAAAGTATTGCACCGACAGGCCGGCAGGGAGTCCGTTTGTTATTAGAGAATCAGCGTCCGATAATGAGAAAGAAGCCAGTCCGTCATTGTCGTTATCGCAAATTGAAAGTTGCGGCTGGGCTGTGATCGTATTATTTGCTACCTGTAAATTGACTGTTGCGTAGCTCCTGCAGCCTGATGGGTTGGATACCGCTGCTACCAACTGGCTGCTCGCCGTATTTGTGAATGATTCGGGATTGGCAATCGGGTTTGCATTATTTTGGGCATCAGTCATTGTCAGGAAATAGCTGACCGGACCAAGGTTGGGATCGTTATTCCGGATAATATCATCAAGTGATGTTAGATTAAAGGTCGTTATGCCATCGTTATTTACGTCGCATTGAAGCAGCAGGGCAGGGTCGTTTAATATAGGCAACGGAGCAAACTCAACCGTGATTTCCCCTGTTGAAACGCATGCCGATGCGTTCAATGTAATTTCAACACTATAATCTCCTGGCGACGTAACATTGTAAACGGGGTTTGTTTCGCCCGAAATCTCGTTACCGTTCAGAAACCATTTATAAGCAGTACCGGCGGGGTCTGAAGCATCGAGTTGCAGGGACTCACCCGAGCACAGTGCGTTTCCGGTAGCAATAAGCCGATCGGGGCCCAGATCTTTTTCTATTTTGAAACTGCCCCCGCCAAGGAATATGGCAGAATCGTATAAATTATTGCCCTGGTCGGCAACCACTAATTTAATGTGATATAATTGGTTTGGTTCAACGGTAGCTTCGGCAGTGAGCGCCACTGTCTGACCGTTGTAATTAGTCGGGTGCTCATAGCCATTAAATCCGGCAAAATATTGAGCATTTGCGGCCGGACAAACAGTTCCCGGTCCGCGGACGGTATTCACTTTCACCGGAATGTTCGTATTGGGAATTACCGCCAGATTTTGGTATGCATCGTTTGTATTGGCCTTACGCAGCAGAAAAACGAAGCCATCGGTGTAGCTGCATTGGTTCTGGGATGGATTTGTCAAATATTGTTCTGATGCAAAAATGTAATCGAAGCTGATCTTATTTCCCAAAGGCAGGAAATCGAATTCGAGAACGGTGGCATTGATAGAATTGTTGACATTCAGCGCCTGTTCCAGGTCGGTGTCTCCTGGCCACGATGAGGGACCTTCGCTAAGAATGTCAGCATTGGGTCCGATGGCAGAAATCGCTTTTCCGGTGCTGAGAATAATACCTTCATTAAAGGGAAATGAACTGCCGTTGGCCGAGAAATATCCAAAACTGTTCCCGCTGCCCGAATTCCAGCTGTTGGAAACCGTTATACTTGAAACATTGGCACATGCATTTGTAACCAATACATTTTCGACAAGTTGTTGCGGCGTTTGATTTTCGCTAACAGTGATATACTGCGCATTGGCCGTTAGAACGGGTATTGTTAAAAGCAGAGTATAAAAAAGACATCTGACCCAATTCATAGCATCTGCAAAGATACTACAAATCTCGTTTTTTAAGCAGTTTGTATGACATTAACACGAAAATAACAGTCCATACAAGTACGATTGCGATCGATGAAAAATGGACCCCGTAATCCTTGATGTTGACGGCTCCTCCGATTGTAGTTTCAATATTTTTGATAACCGACAACCTTGTAAAAGGCTCAACAATCAGGTTGCTCATTGATTCCAACGGAAGGAATTTAGTGAAATTACGATCATCGTCATTATCAGGGAATACTTTATAGTTTAGTACACCGATAATTATACTTTCAATAATATTCCATACTAACAGAAATCCGATGGCGAATGCAGACCGTTTTACCAGAACACCGAGGAATAGACAGAATGAGAAAAACGCTGTAAGTTTTATAAAATACGCCAGAAGATATTCAAGGTCGGAGAATATGATCGCGGGCTCGGTATAGGCCGAAAAACTCAATCCAAGCAAAAGCGACATGACAAAAATGAATACGGTCGAGACCGCGGCAAACAGCAATACGGTGAGAAATTTGGACAATATGAACTCTTTTTTGCTCATGCCGTCGATCAAATTTTGCTTCAGAGTACCATAACTGTATTCGTTGGCCATCATCGATACGATGACGATTGCCAGGAATAATTTCAGGATGGCTGCAATGTAAGTGTTGAAATGCCAGATATATGGGAAATTAAAAATGCCATGCTCAGCCAAATGAAACTTAACCTGACCGATATCGAACTTTATCGAAGCTATCAGCGCGATGAAGGAAAGCAGGATAAAATATGAAATTGTAAGGATGCGGCTTGCGCGGTTCTTCCAAATTTTTTGTAATTCAATCGAAAGTAATCTTTTCATTTTATAGTGCTTGTTCGTTATTGGTTAACTCCAGGAATTGTTCTTCCAGGCTGTTGCGACGTTTCACAAGGTGGTTCAGATAGATGTTTTGTGTCGCCAGAAATCGATTTAATTCTGATGCTTCGACATTTTCTTTTAAATAAACCCAAACCTTACCTTCGTCTTCGCTGATCTTATCCACGGCCGGATGATTTCGTAATGCCGATACGAGTGCCACATTATCATTGGCTTTCAGTTCAAAAAAACCTTCGTTGGCGGTCATTTCATCCACTTTTCCGGAGTATAAAATCTCGCCTTTACGCAAAACGAGTACATGTGAACACACTTTTTCAACTTCATCCAGCAGGTGCGAAGCCAGCAGGATCGTGGTGCCTTGCGAAGCGATGATTCGGATGATATCCCGAATTTGATGAATTCCCTGCGGATCGAGTCCGTTGGTAGGTTCATCCAAAATCAATATTTCCGGATCGTTCAACAGTGCCGATGCAATCGCCAGCCGCTGTTTCATTCCGAGGGAAAAAGTGCGGAATTTACTGTCTTTTCGATCAATCAATCCGACAAGTTCAAGTTTCTCCTGGACTTTTCCATAGTTGATACTCTTGATTTTACAAACCAACTCCAGATTTTCCTGCGCTGTCATGTATGGGTAGAAATTGGGCCGTTCAATAATGGCACCCACTTTTTTCAATGCCTGGTGAGTTTCGACGTTGCCGCCAAACCAGCTATATTCCCCGGAAGTTTTGTTGACCACATTCAGTACGATTCCCAAAGTGGTCGACTTTCCGCTGCCGTTCGGCCCCAAGATACCGTAAACATTTCCTTTGTGGATTTCCAACGATACATCTTTGACCGCATGTAGGTATTTGTTGAAGACTTTATTCAGATTGCGAATGGACAGTATTGTTTCCAATGGCGAAATTTTTTAGATTACCGGTAGGACGACCCACCGCGTCGATTGTTACTTGAAGTGTTAAATATAAATAAAAATCCCCGTGCAAAAGCAGCGGGGAAATTTAATAATTGACTTACGACTTCTGTTCCTTATTGAAGTAGACCAGGTAATAATACATCTGTTTCTCCTCGTCCCAGCCCTTTTCAACATACTTTTCAGCGCTTTCAGGATTGATGAAATCCAGTTTGATCTGAATGTTGGTGTCCAGGTTGATGACATTCTTGATCGATTTCCGAGCATCAGAAACAGCGGCGTTGGCGATGGGGAAGGTGGTCACATCTTCAATACTGTATTTTTCACCTTTATCGACTTTGTAGTTTTTGAATTCGGGAATCAGATCCGGATTGTCGAGTACTTCATTCAGGAAATTGGTTTCTTCAAACTGGTCGTTCTTCGCAAAATAATTCACCGATCGGTTCATGAACATCACTTCCTCTTTTTTGTCCTCGGCCGGAAATACCACATCTTTGGCGAACCCCTGGCAGAATTTAAGGTATTTCTTGGTGATGAAGTTTTCGTCCTCAAAGGCATCGACCGACAGAAAATGTTCCAGCCAGTATCGCGCATCGTATCGGTTGCTGTCGACCGTGAGGATTTTATAACCCTCTTCCTTTTTATAGTTGAAGATAAGACAGCCTTTGTCGAGTTTGTTGAGGTTGATTCCCTGTTGCAGAATCATTTCAAGCGAGAGTCCTTTTTCTTCAAATTGAAGGAAGTCGGTTTGGATTTCGCTTTTAAAAATCCCGATGGCATCAACTACATTGTTGTCGATGTTGAGGTTTGTTAGATGAGCGATGTACACCTCGCCGTTCTTTATATGTGGGTGGTTCGACTGTTCGAAAAGATGCTTGGTGATTTTCTTCGAAACGTCAT
>JADMKR010000234.1 GCA_015478765.1 Flavobacterium sp. | reverse complement strand
GCGCGCACATTTTCCAAAAGTTCCGTTCATAGCATTGACCGCTTCGGCAACAGAGAAAGTCAGGCAAGATATAATAATCAACTCCGGCCTTCAGAAACCGGTGATTTTTCAGAAGTCATTTGCAAGGCCTAACCTTGCCTATATGGTCTATCAGGTGGAAGACAAATTATATCTCACATTGCAAATTCTGAAGAAGAATCCGCAGCCGGCGATAATCTACGTCCGAAACCGAAAATCGTGCGTTCAGATATCGGCACAACTCAAAGCGTCCGGAATCAAAAGTGTCTATTATCACGGAGGATTGCCGCCCAAGGAAAAAGAGCTGGCCATGCAACAATGGATGTCAGAATCGGCGCAGGTGATCGTCGCAACAAATGCCTTCGGGATGGGAATCGACAAACCCAATGTTCGGTCGGTTATTCATCTGCAACTGCCGGAAAATTTGGAGAATTACTATCAGGAAGCGGGCCGGTGTGGGCGCGATGGCAATAAAGCATTTGCGGTGATGCTTACGAGCGCATCTGATGCGCAGGTAGCAGAAAATCAATTTATTTCAGTTTTGCCCGACACTGCGTATTTAAAAAAGATATTCGTGCGGCTCTGCAATTACTTTCAGGTGGCTTACGGCGAAGGTATCGATGAAAGATATTCTTTTAACCTGAACCTGTTTTGTTTACAGTATGGCTTTCCGGTGATGAAGACCTTTAATGCATTGCAGTTTCTCGACAGTCAAGGCGTACTTACTTTATCGCAGGAATTTTCGAGAAGCACCACCGTGCAATTTATCGTTCCGTCGAAAGAAGTTATTAGATATACCAGTCTGAATCCGGCGGATGCCGAAATCATACTTATCATTCTACGCAGCTATCCCGGCATTTATGAAATGTCAACTGCGCTGAACCTGCCTATGATTGCCAAAAAAGCCGGTGCTGCAGAAGACGAAGTCACGCAGTTACTTTTAAAGCTTCAGCAGCTGCAGTTAATCGACTATCATGCAAACGATCATGATTCGTCTATAATATTCAATGAGATACGCGAGGACGAACGAACCATAAACCGTGTTGCAAAGTACCTCGAACAACAAAACAAACTGAAAACCGTGCGACTGCAATCGGTATTACAATTTGCACGCGATTCGGTCACTTGTAAAAGTAAATTAATCCTTGGTTACTTTGGAGAAGTGCAAAAGTCGGATTGCGGGATTTGTTCGGTTTGCATCGTAAAAAACAAATCAAATGTCACTATGGCCGACCTTGCCGAAAGCATTTTACAAATTTTAGCGGAAGGAAATTACAGTTCGCGAGATCTGTGCGATAAAACCAGCGCAGGTTCCGAAGAAGTCGTCAAGGTTTTGCAATTATTGCTGGAACGGGGCGATGTTATCATTACCTCAAATAATATATTTAAATTAAAAAATGGAAAATCTTAGAATTGTATTCATGGGAACGCCCGAATTTGCCGTAGGCATCCTCGATCATATCGTTACTCAGGGATTTAACGTAGTTGGTGTGGTAACCGCCGCAGACAAGCCTGCAGGTAGAGGCAAACAAATCAGGCAGTCGGCTGTTAAGGAATTTGCGATAAAAAACAGCTTACCGGTTTTGCAGCCACTCAGTTTAAAAGATCCGGCGTTTCTTTCTGAACTAGCCGATTTACAGGCCAATGTACAAGTAGTGGTCGCATTCAGGATGTTACCTGATGTTGTCTGGAAAATGCCGAAGCTCGGAACTTTCAATCTGCACGCATCGTTGCTGCCGCAATATCGCGGTGCGGCGCCCATCAATTGGGCCATCATCAATGGTGAAAAGCAAACCGGCGTAACCACCTTTTTCATAGATGACAAGATCGATACCGGAGCAATGATTTTAAGCAAGACCACTGAAATCGGTCCCCATGAGAATGCCGGAGAACTGCATGACCGGTTAATGGATTTGGGTCGGGTAGCCGTAGTTGAAACGTTGGAACAGATCTCCTCGGGAGAAGTGAATCGGGTTCCGCAGCCCGAACATAACAATTTGAAAGACGCGCCAAAATTAAATAAAGACAATACAAGGTTAGACTGGAATGCTTCGGCAAAGGCGATTGAGAATCAAATTCGTGGCCTCTCACCCTATCCGGCGGCCTGGTGCTATTTTAGGGACGGCGAGCGGGAATGGCAGGTGAAAATTCTGGCAGCAGAGAAAATGACTGAGGATAATTACACAAAGCCAGGGAAGATTAGTACTACAAAAAAAGAAATTATAGTGTCGGCGCAAGACGGCTCGCTAAATATATTACGACTTCAGGTCGCAGGAAAAAAAGTTATGACGGCATCGGAGTTACTGAACGGAATGAGCTTTTCGCCGGACGCCATTGCCTGCTAAGCCTTATAGATAGGGATTCCGAACAAAAAGTGACATTTGCAAGTTGCTTTATCAACAATACATTGAAGTTATTAACAAAAAAGGTAAAAACCCCCTAAAACACTTGCCCGGTAAGGATTTCCTATTAAATTTGTTTTATTAACATAATGTTTAACCAACAATTAATAACTATTACTATGAACAAATCAGAATTAATCGATGCTATTGCTGCAGATGCAGGAATTTCTAAATCAGCCGCTAAAGCAGCTTTGGAGTCTTTTTTAAATAATGTTGGCGGTACGTTGAAAAAAGGTGGCCGTGTTTCATTAGTAGGATTTGGATCTTGGTCAGTTTCTAACAGAGCTGCAAGAGATGGAAGAAACCCACAGACTGGTAAAACGATTAAGATCGCCGCTAAGAATGTAGTTAAGTTCAAAGCAGGTGCAGACCTCGAAGGATCAGTAAACTAGTGATAGTTTAAAAATGATATAGAAAAGCCTTCCCTACCCGGAAGGCTTTTTTACAAAAAAATACCTAATAAATTTTCGAGGTAAAAGATTTTTTTGTTAGATTTAATTAAAATTGCGGCAAAATGATTTCAGAAAAACTCAAAAAAGGGCATTTGCTCATCGCCGAACCTTCCATCATTGGAGACATTTCTTTTAACAGGTCGGTAATTTTATTGGCCGATCACAATCCCGAAGGCTCCGTAGGATTCATTATAAACAAACCGCTGAAATACACAATCAACGATCTGGTCCCGGATGTCGAAGCCAATTTCAAGATTTTTAACGGCGGTCCGGTAGAGCAGGACAATCTTTACTTCATCCACAATATCCCGGAGTTAATCACCAACAGTATCGAAATTTCGAATGGAATTTTTTGGGGTGGTGATTTCGAACTGACAAAAAAATTGATCAACGAAGGCAGAATAAAAAAAGACAACATCCGTTTCTTTTTGGGGTACACCGGATGGGATGCAAACCAACTTGAAACTGAGATGAATTCGAATTCTTGGATTATTTCCGAGAATTTATATCAAAATAAAATCATCGGCAAGGCCACAACCGATTTTTGGAAAGAAAAAATATTGGAATTAGGCGGCGAATATGCCATCTGGTCTAATGCTCCCGAAAATCCGCTGCTGAATTAACAATATTGATCTCCGCATTTAAAGCTGCCTGCAATTCCATTCCTAAGGAATTTTCATAGTGTTTCTTCCTATACTTTGAAACAGGCTGTATTCCAGAAATTACATTGGTGATAAAGATCTCATCTGCTTTCTGCAAGTCGAATGGCGATATTGGAGCTTCGGCGATCTCATACCTATTACCGTCTTTGATAAGTTTAAGAACATGCTTCCGCATAACCCCATTTACACACCCGTCACTTATAGGTGGCGTCACGACCGAATTTCCTGTTCGCATAAAAATATTTCCGTTTATCGCTTCCGCTACATTTTTTGCATCGTTTAAAAGAAAACAGTTTTGCAGATCGTTTTCGGATGCAAATATGGCGGCAGTGATATTTATCAACCTATTGGTAGTTTTGACGGTCGAAAGTAATTGGCGGGAAATATAGGAATCTTTGAATAGATCTACCTCGTAGCTCTCTTGCGATATGCTATAGTCGGTTGGCTGAGCTTCAGCAGATAATACATAGGAAATATCATTTACATGAGGAAGGTACCGGCCACCCGCATTGCGAAACACGGTAAAACGCACCCGTGCCGATTGCAGATTATTTCGGGTAACAGTCTGCAAAATTTCGTTTTCAATCACCTCCATTGTAAATGACATCGGGATCTCCATCCGGACAATCCGCATAGCCGACATCAATCGGAAGTAGTGATCTTCAAAAAAGAGGATTTTGCGGTTGACGACCTTTAAAGTCTCAAAAACGCCATCGCCAAGCAAAAAAGCCCGATTATCCGCGTTTAAAGATTTTTCGCCCGAGACAAATTCGCCATTTACATTAACCATAAAAAAAGCCCTTAAAAATTAAGGGCAAAGGTAATCTATTTGATAAGTTTTTTAAACCGATCCGATAACATGTTTTAAGTCGGCCACCTGGTTTTCCCAAAGTAATTTTGCCTCCTCCACTTCTTCTTCATCGGCAAAATCTATCACCATAAGCGATACATCTTTAGTGATTTCATCTTCGATAATCCTAAGTTCAAAATAAAAATCGGTATCCTTATCCTTTTCGTCTATCCAACGAAATTTCACTTTTTCGCCTGATTTTTTGGAAGTCAGCCGCGCGCGTTCTTCAGAGTCGTTCCATATGAAGGTAAAATATTCACCGCGAGAATTTACATTGTCGGCAAACCATTCTGATAAACCCGACGGAGTTGAGATATATTGATAGAGTAACTGCGGTGACGAGTTAACCTGAAATTCCATTTCATATCGTACTTTAACGTCCATTTTGTTTCTGATAATTTTTCGGAAATATATATAATTAAAGTCAGATTGCACCTCTTTTCAAAATTATTTTTTTTTCTGAATATATTCTTTGCAGCCTTTGTTTTTAGTTTTATATTTGCAGCCGCGTAACCGAGCGCAATATCTTATTCTTGGCGAGGTAGCTCAGTCGGTTAGAGCGCAGGATTCATAACCCTGAGGTCGGGAGTTCAAATCTCCCTCTCGCTACAATTAAATTTTGAAACTAACGGCTAGTCAAAACTAAGCCGTTTTTTTATGCCTATATCCAGCTTAAAAAATACGCACCAACTATACAGCCGCTGATGCATCCTGATTTTTTATATCTTTCAGGTTGTTGAATTTAAAGTGTCCAAGGTTAATCCAAAATACAGACGGGAATTTAATATTGCCGATTTGCAAATTACATTATGAGCAAAAGAACTTTGATTGTTGTTGTTTCATTTCTTGCATTGATTGCTATTGTGGGTTATTTTCTTCTGACCAATTTCCTAAAAGCTATGGGGGAAGAATGCGAAGTCAGAACTATGGCGGCAGTCAGAACTTACGAGATAATAGATAAAAGCTGCATCGGTTTCGCGGGGCCCCGTTATTCAACGTACTACCTATACGAAAACGGGAAAAACATAGGAACTGGAAATAAACTTGATTCGTGTTTCATTCAATTTCGAGCACGACATTCAATTCTGGACTTTAATATTTGCACTACCGAATTAACTGAATCCAAAATCGGCATTAAAGGTAATTGAGCTATTGACCGTAGATTTTGATCTTTTCATTTGGCCATAAAACTTTCAACTCTGAGCAAATGCAAATTTTTGCTGCTGAACAAAGCGTATATTAAAAACAGGCGGACAGTTTTCATTTACTGAAGTTTAAAGCCGGTTAAATAACGAAGTCAATGTGATGCATTTTCATGGATTTGAATGATGACAGTAAGTCGCTTCATAAACCGTTCTCATGAGCCAAAATGCAGCCAATTACCAATTTGTGCGTATCGAAAAAGCTACTTTTTCGTAAGCTTTTTGTGACGATACATTAAGATTACGCCAGTTTATTAACAAATTTTCGTTCATAACTTCCTGAAAAAATGAAGATCAAATACGAAATTTCTCGAAGTTATAAGATTGCACCTACAAGAAAACGTTAATTTTTGCACTTTATCGACTTTTTATGCATTTTATCGAATAAAAAATTTTTTTAGTTGGAATTAAAAATTATTTTTGATCATGTTTAATTGTTAAAATCGCTTTAAGCAGCACGTCAATATAGGAATAATTAGATACTCACTACTAGTACTTTAAATATAAATAGATAAGACGCTGTTCTATATCAGATAACATAATAAGAAGTTTATGGGAAAAATTACTCTGTGTTCGCAAAATTTGATTTTCTTCCTTATTGCAGTTTTAGGCTCGAGTATGGGCTTTTCACAAACGTATACTAATGCGGGTACCTTTACCTACACCGTTCCGGTCGGAGTAACTTCTGTTACCGTTGAGGCTTGGGGCGGCGGTGGAAGCGGCGGGAACAGATCGTCCAACGGAGCCACGGGAGGTGGTGGCGGTGGCGCTTACGCGCGCAGCACGCTTGCGGTAACACCCGGAAACACCTACTCGGTCAGAGTGGGCGCAGGAAGCAGCACGTTTAGCCCGGGCGGCGATTCTTATTTTGGAAATGCCACAACAGTTATGGCTAAAGGTGGAAATAGCTCTGCTAATAATGTCACTACGGGTGCATCGGGAGGTTCCGCTATGGCATCGGTTGGAACTGTGCGCTACGCAGGAGGAAAGGGTGGCAACATAAGCGGTAATACAGGCGGCGGTGGCGGATCCTCGGCGGGGACATCAGCCAACGGGACTAATGCTTCCGGCACCAACGGCGGGAATGCACCTACGGGTGGCGGAGACGGCGCAAATGGCCGTGGCACTAATGGCAACGGTTATCCAGGGTTAAATCCTGGCGGCGGCGGCGGGGGGACCCGAAAACAAGGGGGGAGCGGTTCCCGATTAGGCGGCCAGGGTGCGGATGGACAGATTATAATTACTGAAAATTTCAGTGAAATAAACATCGTGGGAAACAGTAATAGTATCACGGATGGCGACACAACACCATCTCTTGCAGACTTCACCGATTTTGGAGTGGCCGATATCAATACAGGTATCATAACCCGGACGTATACTATTCAGAATACTGGAAACCTCGCGCTTACAATCGGTGCCATCACCGTCGGAGGCGCTAATCCTACAAACTTCACAATTACATCCGCACCAGCAGCAACTATTCCCGGCGGTGGATCTACAAATTTTTCCATTTCTTTTAACCCTAATGCAATCGGGGTGCGTACTGCTACTATTTCTATTGCAAATAGTGACATAGACGAAAACCCATATAATTTTGCACTAAGAGGAACAGGAACAGACAGTGAAATTACAGTAAGAGGCAATTCACTTGTTATTGTAAATGGAGATAATACCCCAAGCACCATCGATTTTACCGATTTCGGAACCGTGGCGAGCGGACTGGGCACACAGGCACATTTGTTTGTCATTGAAAATGCTGCCTCATCAACTACACCTCTATCTGTTGGACCCCTAACGATCACTGGCGCAAACGCATCAGAATTCACCGTTACCGCAGTTCCCGCGGCATCAGTCCCTATTAATGGATCAACCACTTTCCAAATAACATTTACACCAATCGCTGGAGGCGTTCGTACGGCTGTGATTTCAATCGACAATAGTGATGGCGATGAAAACCCGTATACTTTTACGGTTGTAGGTATTGGCGCAGCACCTGATGTTAATATATACGGCAACAATACTTTGATAGTTAGCGGCGATACTGCTCCAACGTTAACCGATTGGACAAATTTTGGCGGCGCCCATATCACAGGCGGACTACGTACCAGAACTTTTACAATTGAAAATCCGAATACATCTACACAGCCTCTATCAATTACCTCCGTAACTATGGGTGGTGATTTTACGCTTATTTCACCACCGGCCGCCATCGTTCCGGTTGGCGGAACTACCACGTTCACCATTCAATTCGATCCTAGCGCGCTTGGAAACCGAACAACTAATGTGCGAGTTTATAATAATACATCGAACAAAAATCCCTATCTCTTTACCATAAACGGTACTGGTTCAAATCCTGAAATCAGTGTCACGGGGAACGGGATAAATATTGCCGATGGCGACATGACGCCCGGACCACTCGATAACACTGACTTCGGAACAGTTTCAATCGATAACGGATCCACGCAGGTTACTTATACAATCCGAAACACCGGTGCAACTGTCCTCAATGTTAATGAAATTATTTTTAGCGGACCAGACGCGGCAAGTTTTTCTGTTATTACACCTCCTGCGAACATCGTATGGGTCAACAACACAACGCAATTTGTTGTAAACTTTGCCCCAACGACCGTTGGTGTCAAAAATGCCGTCTTAACTATTATTAACGACGATCAAAACGAAGATCCATTCGATTTTGCCATCACCGGCCTCGCCGTCAGGACCTATCCCGATACCGACGGTGACGACATTAGCGATAATATCGATATTGATGACGATAATGACGGTATCCTGGATATTGACGAACAGGCAAACTGCATAGGATCTCCAATATCCCAAACAGCGGGACACCTTTACCTCAACGAGACATTCGGTGCAGGTACTACCCGTGGGAAAATCAGTATAAATATACCCGGCGCAATGACTTCTTATTGCTACGAAGACGGAATTGTGGGCACCAACACAACCGCATGCCCCGATCAAAGCGACTGGAGTGTGAATGACGGTGAATATACCGTAAACTATAGTATTAGCGGCCCTGCGGGAGATCCCACAAACATCTCAACTTGGTCGACGACAAACTGGACTCGGCAAAGCGACCATACTCCCGGCGATGTGGCAGGTAGAATGGCAATATTCAACGCATCCTATACACCGCAGGTTTTCTACGAAACTACCATCAGCGGAATCATGCCCAATGTTCCTTTGACCTACTCTTTCTGGGCCATGAACATCATGAGCCAATCACATTATCCCGGCACCATCCTGCCAAATATCACGGTAGAATTCATCGATCTTGAAAATGATGTCGTGGTTTCAACATTCAACACCGGAAATATTGGCCGTTGCGGCACTTCTACCGGCGATAACAGCTGCGCATTGTCGCAATGGCGCGAATTTACAACCAGTGTTAATCTGGGTAATGTCACTTCATTTTTAATCCGATTCATCAACAACGCTACAGGAGGTAATGGAAATGACCTTGCCCTGGACGATATAACCATCCGTCAGGACTATTGCGACTATGATCTAGACGGGGTTTCAAACCTATTTGATTTGGATTCCGATAATGACGGAATTCCGGATATCGAAGAGGGCGGCTTCAAACATTTAAGCAATGGCCGCGGCGTAATGGACATGGACGAAACCGTATGGAGGGATGAGAACCGAAACGGTTTGCATGATGAAATCGACGAATTACGATCAAATGGAGGATACTTTATTCCAGATTCCGATTACGATGGTATTCCCGACTATCTCGACCTTGACAGTGACAACGACAGTTTATTTGATGTCGATGAAGCCGGTCTGTTAAACGGCGATGGCGACATAAACGGTGACGGAGTTGGCGAAGGTCCGGATTCTGATGACGACGGATTCCTGGATGTTTGGGACACGTTTGTCGGTCCCGGAACGGCTGTGCGCCCTTATGCGCAGGATACTTCCGGATACGATATTCCGGATTACCGCAACACCGATTCTGATTTTGACGGAGTTTATGACATCACCGGAACCCTCTACGAAGAATTCGACATTTACGGTATTGGTGAAATTATTGGCACCGATGACTTCGACCGCGACGGAATCTTCGATAACTTCGATACGCATACTTCCTTCATGGGATCGCCACGGGATCTTGACCGGAAACTATTCCTGAATTTAGATGGCCGAAACGATTATGCCGAAGGTCCCCAACTGATGAGCAACCTCCCAGGTGCGACCATTATGGGATGGATAAAACTCACCAATCCTTATACGGCCGATGGCGTTGTTTTGGGACAAGATAATTTCTTAATACGTATAGACGCCAGCGGAACCATTTCGGCAACCGCCAAGAATCAAACTATTTCAAGCGCGGTATCATTGACAACCGATCGTTGGTACCACGTTGCTGCAACTTTTGACGGATCGGATGCCAGCGAGAAACTTAAATTATTTGTCAATGGCGAGCAAGTTGCCTTTTCCAATGCCGGTACACTTGCAGGAACGCTCAACAGTAGCACCACGCCTTTTACTATCGGTAAGAATGCACTCAGCTTAACTGAATTTTTTAAAGGTGATATAGATGAAGCCCGTATTTTCGGTATCGCTTTAACAAATGATCAACTGCAGAAAATGGTGTACCAGGAAATCCGGGAAAATGGCGGCGCTATTCGGGGGGAAATAATCCCGCGCGATATTGAAGCATCCACCTGGTCATCGCTGCTTGGCTGTTTCAGAATGGACGTTTACAAAAATGACGTTATCGATAATTATGCTTCCGCAGCTATCGATTTAGGAGTAAATCCATCTTACTTCCGCATTTTCAACGTAAAAAACATACGCTATCAATTAGCCCCAATGCCATTCGTAACAACATTGCCAGGCTCAATCGATCAGGCAGTTAGCCAAAATAACTTTGTGGAAGGCACCGATGCAATGACATACGATTGGTCGATTGTACACATTCAGCATGACATTGATTTCAATTTCAATCAAACAGATTTGGGATTGATCATAGATCCGGGCGTGCAGGTTAATTTGATCGATGATAATGTGCTGCGCAATACATGGTATCTTAAAATGGATGGCAATGTCGATTTGAAAGACAAAGCTCAATTGGTGCAAACATCAAACAGTCAACTTGACCCTACCAGTAGCGGCGCATTAGAGCGCGATCAGCAAGGTACCACAAACAAGTTTAATTACAATTATTGGGGTTCACCGGTAGGCGGACTCAGCACCACAAGCAATAACAATGCGTTCACCATTGCCGGAACGCTACGCGATGGGACCGATCCTGACAATATCCAAAATATCCAGTGGACCAATGCGCTGAATTCAATTGCAGGTTCACCCATTACGTTAAGCTCATATTGGATATTCAAATTTCAGAATGTCGGCAATGATTATGCAAACTGGACATCGGTAGGACCCAATGGTACGCTACTTCCGGGCGAAGGATTCACGCTTAAAGGAAGCAGCGCGCCTTCGGAAAGCCAAAACTATACTTTTGTTGGAAAACCCAATAACGGATTAATTGAAATCCCGATTGCAGCCAACAATTTGAACCTGTCCGGTAATCCATATCCATCTGCGCTTGACGCCAACGAATTTTTAACAGACAACCTGACCTCGACAACAGGAACAATCTATATCTGGGAACATTATACGACAAATAACACACACGTACTGGCCAATTATCAGGGTGGTTATGCGACACGAACATTGGTAGGAGGAACCGCACCGGTATCTCCGGCAGATGTAAGTGGTCTAGGATCCAGTTCGCGAATTCCGGGACGCTTCCTTCCGGTTGGCCAGGGCTTCTTCATGACCGGCAGCGCCACTGGCGGACAACTAAGGTTCAACAACAACCAACGTGCTTTTATAAAAGAAGATCATGTGGATTCAAATGCCATGTTCCGATCATCTGCTTTGGCTGCAGCAACACCGTTCAATAACTTTGAAGATGAATATGAAACCGATACATTTGCCCGGGTAAGACTGGCCTATATTTCGCCAAACAATTATCACCGACAATTGCTACTGGGCTTTATGGACGATAATGCTTCACCGGGAATTGACCCGGGGTATGATGCAATCCATATTGACAATCAGCCTTCAGACATGTATTTCAAAGTGGGCGAATCCAAGCTCAACATTCAAGGCGATGGTTACTTCAATTCGAATAATATCTATCCGCTTGAAATTAAAACGCATATTCAGGGCAGTATTAAAGTGGCACTCGACGGACTGGAAAATTTTGATGAAAACCAACAGGTGTATATTCACGATGCCCAAACCGACGAATATCACAACATCAAAAACAATCCTTTCAGTATGACATTACCGGCAGGTACCTACACACGATTCTCATTAAGATTCACCGAATCACTGCTGAATATCGATACCAAGGAGTTAAGTAAAAATATATCGATCGCCTATAGCGACAAGGATATGACGCTTAACATAATGAATCTGTTGCAGGATGTTCAAGTCCGAAAAGTCGACCTATACAATATCCTGGGTCAGCACATAATGTCGTTTGATGTTAAGGAAGGCGATCAAACTCATATTCGGATCCCTGTCAACAATTTGACAACCGGCACCTACATTACCACGGTCAGCACCGATGACAGTACATACAGTACAAAAATTCTCATCCCATAATCTTACATTCGTTCTGCCCAAAATGCAAAAAAGCTTCTCC
>JADMKR010000233.1 GCA_015478765.1 Flavobacterium sp. | reverse complement strand
GGTGGCATAGGCATTTGGCGATGCGTTGTTCTTCTTTTTGTAATTTCTGTCAAACGCCAGTGCAGCTTCGCTGGTATTCTGCCTGATTAGTGACGGATAAAGCATTTTCAGAACCGTTAGCCGCTTCATGGAAATTTCCTCAAAATTTAAAGTTTCGTTTGGTTCCAGAATAGCGAGTTGGATATCATGCTTGCCCATTTCATTCAGCAGGACATTAGTGGCTGATAGTATCATGCCTGTTCGCTCAGAATCAAGGATCACATAATTCTTACGCCCCGGCACCAGTTGCTTTCTCAAACTTTCGGCAACAAGACCGTCATTTTCGTTGAGTTCGGCGAATCGGATCTGCGGGTAATTGCTTTTCACAAAGTCACGATTAGCCTGCTTTTTAGGATCGCTTATCATGATGATGTTGCCATTTTTGGAAAGCATATAGTTCAGCAACGCGCTTTTTGTAGCTTCGCCCGGCGGCATCGCCTGGAACAAATTGGGATAAGGTTTTCCGGTTTCTTTCGACAGCGGCGAGATTACCGGTATGCTGTCATTTTGCAACAGGGCCGCGGCTTTCTCCAGATGTTGTTGGTAGAATGGCCCAATCACGGCGTCGGCAGATCGAATATTGTTATTGCGTATCAAATTTTCCACATTGGACGACGACCTGTTTTCCTCCGAGTCGAAAATTCGAACATTTACATTCAGCGACAATGCTTTCGCAGAATCAATCGCCATTAGCGCGCCCGAATAAAAGTCGAGTGTCATATTCAGGAATGCATCCGATTTCAGTCGGTTAGCGACCGAATTGAGCGAGTCCAATTTAATCTTTGACGCATTGAAAGGCAACAACAGAACAAGTTCTTTCTTTTCTACAGTATTTGCAGTGAGGAGCAGATCTTTGAAGTCTTTGCGGGGAGCCATAACCATCGAGCCCAGCCCGGGAACTTTTAATATCATACCGATTTTCACACCGTCACGAAGGGTCGGGTTCAGTTCGATAAGTTCCGTCTGACTCAGGTTGAACATTTGCGACAAGCTATAAAGCGTTTCTTTCGGCTTTACTTCGTAATTGGCGTACGGAGTTTTTAAGATTGTTTTAAACCGTTCGGTTTGTACATCCGAAGTTTTGGGAATTTCGTAAATCGCGGGCTTCGGTTTTTCTGCAATGGCTGCAGAACCGGAAATCGTAAGTTTGTAGCCCGAAGGCAAATTATCCACAATCGACGGATTTTGGCGCTCCAGGTCGGCCACGGTTATCCCGTACTTCTTTGCTATCGAATATTTTGTCTGACCGGGTTCTACCACGTGATAAACAACCGCTGAATTGCTGTTGCCGGCAGATGTCACTGTCCGGGTCGCCACGGTGGATGTATTGGAAGGTACGGTAATCGATTCACCGCTTTTCAATGAGTCGCCAACAATAGTAGGATTGGCATTTCGCAAATCATTTACCGATACATTGTAGTCGCGAGCAATACTAAACAGGGTTTCCTTAGGCTGGACAACATGCATCCGCTCACGGCCCGGAGTTGTGGTGGTCGTAGTCGATTTGGTTACACTTGGCGATGCTATCAGAATAATATCGTCTTCGCGGACTCCTGATCGCGCGTCAGGATTCAGTCTGTAAATATCGAAGGGGGTAACTTTATATTTTTGGGCAATCTGAGTGACCGTTTCAGATTTGGCCACTTTATGTTTCACATATTGATCCTGCGCCTGTAAAGCGCCGGTAAAAATGAGAACAGCGGCAAAAACGAAGAGAAAATGCTTCATAAGGGGATATTTAGCTTAAGACAAAGATAAATTAATTATTTGGCTTAATTCTAATTACCTGGCCGGCTTTCAAACCATGTGCCAGTAATTCGTCGTTTTGCTGCTTTATAATATCCACCGGAATATTATACTTTCGCGAAATACTGTATAGTGTTTCTTTGGCCTCGACCCTGTGTTCGATGATTTCGCCGGAAACCTTTGCCGTGCCTGTATCTGATTCAGAAGCGCTGCTGGATTCTAATGTTCCGTCCCCATCATCCGATAGCTTTTCTTGAACATCAGCTTTAGGAGCTTTGCGCTTTACAGGAATCTGAAGCGTCATCCCCTGCCTGATTCCGTCGATTGCAAATTTGTTGTATTTATAAATATCGGAAGGTGTTACCAGATATTTCAACGATATCATTCGTACCGTTTCGCCCTGCATGACGTGATGGTTTATAATCTCGAAATCCGGATTATTATTATTCTGGCCTGTAACTATTCCAAAAAAACCTACCGAAAACAAAAAAGACAACGCTGTTTTCATCTTTGAGCAATTTAATTATTCCCATTCGATCGTTGCTGGCGGTTTGGAACTAATGTCATATACTACACGGTTGACCCCGTGAACTTTATTTATAATTTCATTGGATATCTTCATCAGGAAATCGTATGGCAAATGAACCCAGTCGGCCGTCATACCATCAGTTGACTCCACCGCGCGCAGCGCCACGACTTTTTCGTATGTCCGTTCGTCGCCCATTACCCCAACACTGTTCACCGGCAATAGAATCGCGCCCGCCTGCCACACTTTATCGTATAATCCCCAAGATTTCAATCCGTCTATAAAAACCGCATCAACGTCCTGCAATATACGAACTTTTTCCAAAGTTATATCACCTAATATCCTGATAGACAATCCGGGACCGGGAAATGGGTGGCGTCCCAACAACTCGGGATCGATTCCCAATGTTGCTCCTACGCGTCTCACCTCGTCCTTAAATAACATCCGCAGCGGTTCTACGATTTTCAACTTCATAAAATCTGGCAAGCCACCTACATTATGATGCGATTTTATAGTGGCCGATGGTCCGTTAACCGACACCGATTCAATAACATCCGGATAAATCGTTCCCTGTGCAAGCCATTTTACATCTTCGATCCGATGCGCTTCATCATCAAAAACTTCAATAAAAACCCGGCCAATGGCCTTCCTTTTTAATTCCGGTTCGGAGACTCCTTGCAGGGCCGTCATAAACCGCTCGGTTGCATCGACACCGTGAACGTTGAGTCCCATGTCTTTATACTGATGCAATACATTTTCAAACTCATTCTTTCGCAACAATCCGTTGTTGACAAATATGCAATACAAATTTTTACCGATTGCCTGATGCAATAAAACTGCGGCTACGGTCGAATCAACGCCGCCCGACAAGCCCAACACCACTTTGTCGTCACCGACTTTTTCTTTAAGTTCTGCCACCATTTCCTCTACAAAAGCATTTGGCGTGAAATTTTGCGGCACTTCAGCGATGCGCACCAGGAAATTCTCAAGCAATTGCTTGCCATCGGTACTGTGATAAACCTCGGGGTGAAACTGAATTGCGTAGGTTTGCTCACCTTCAATTCGGTAGGCAGCATTCTCTACATCATGCGTGCTGGCAAGGCGAACGGCATTCTGCGGCAAGGATTTTATAGTGTCGCTGTGTGACATCCACACCTGGGAATCCAACTGGATCCCCGCGAAGAAATTTTCACCTTCCTTCACATACGACAAACGGGCGCGTCCGTATTCGCGAATGGTCGATGGCGCAACCTCGCCACCAAAAAAGTGCGCAAGATACTGAGCGCCATAACAAACCGCCAAAAGCGGGAGTTTCCCACGTATTTGTGACAAGTCGGGGTGCGGCGCATTTTCAGCTCGAACCGAAAAAGGGCTGCCCGATAATATCACGGCTTTGTAACTCGATAAATCTGCAGGAATGCGGTTGTAAGGGAAGATTTCGCAAAAGATATTCAGCTCCCGAACCCGTCTCGCAATCAGTTGTGTGTATTGCGATCCGAAGTCTAAAATTAGTACGTTGTGTTGCATGTGCAAAAATACTTTTAATTTTCAGATTAAAAAATAGGACGCTAAAAATAGCCTGTAAAATTGGCTATATAATCATTAAATAATACCTTCGTTTCACACCCGGCTGCAGTTGGTGGGCGTCGCCTACGGCCGGGCTGTACGTTGCAACCTGCGCCTGCGGCAGCAGGATTTGCACTCCCATCCCTGACGCGGCCATCGATCAATATTCGTCTATGGAAAGATTTCAAACACTGCCAGTCAACATATTGCCCTGCGACGGCGAGGCTTTGTACTACGGAAGAATTTTCGACGAAGTGGAATCGAGCGAACTCGAAAGCCGCCTACTGCACGACATTGAATGGAAAAACGATGAAGTGAAGATTTTCGGCAAACTTCACATTACAAAACGCAAGATCGCATGGTACGGCGACCAGGAATACTCGTATTCCTACTCAAATACATCCAGAAATGCGCTGCCATGGACACCAGACCTGCTTCAATTAAAATCTATTATCGAGAAGATCACCCAATCGACCTATAATTCCTGCCTGCTGAACCTGTATCACAATGGCGACGAAGGCGTTTCTTGGCACAGCGATAATGAAAAAGCACTCGGTGAGGAGCCGGCAATCGCATCGATCAGCCTGGGGGCCGACCGAAAATTTGTTTTTAAACATAAATCAACCAAAGAAACAATCCCGATTTTACTCGAGAGTGGAAGTCTGCTTTTGATGAAAGGAAAAACCCAAACCAACTGGCTGCACAGTTTGCCGAAATCAAAAAAAATCGACAGCATGCGCATAAATCTGACATTCCGAACTTTTTTCCCACCAAACAAATTATGATATGCTTCGCACTTTACTTTTAATTGCCGCAGGTGGCGCTTTGGGAAGCGTCTTCCGATACCTGATGAGCCTGCTGGTCAATAAATACTTTGCCGCCGTTTTCCCATTGGCGACTTTTACAGTTAACCTGTTAGGATGCTTTTTAATAGGCATGCTGATCGGATTGCTTGACAAACACCAACTTGGCAACGGGTTCAAATGGTTTTTGATAACCGGCTTCTGCGGTGGATTTACGACTTTCTCGGCTTTCGGCGTTGAAAATTATAATTTACTGACATCCCAAAATACACCCACCGCTCTAGTTTACATCGGTGCAAGCGTGCTTGGCGGCATATTGGCGGTTTGGGGCGGACTATCGGTCACAATGAATTATTAAATCGGGTGCTGATTTGCCAAAAAATAGTAAATTCGCACGCAATGAATGAACAAGACTTACAAGCTATAAACGAGCTGCTTTCCACCCCGCGACGCATCGCAATAGTTCCGCATCGCAGCCCGGACGGCGACGCAATGGGCTCCACCCTGGCACTTTACCACCTCTTGCTTCGAATGGACCAGGATCCCGTGGTGATCTCACCAAATGAATTTCCTGATTTCCTGTCGTGGTTGCCGGCATCGGAAAAAGTACTGATATTCGAAAAAGATAAAGATCGGATTGGACAGATTTTACTCGACGCAGAGGTTATTTTCACGTTGGATTTCAATGCTTTGCACCGAACCGGCGAAATGGAACATACACTCGTAAAATGTCCGGCGGTTTTCATTATGATCGACCATCATCAGCGACCGGATGATTATGCGAAATATATGTATTCGAATACCGCCTACGGTTCGACCTGCGAAATGATGTATAATTTCATAACACAACTTGGCCAGCACGAACTTATCGACAAAACCATTGCAAGTTGTATCTATACCGGAATCGTGACCGATTCGGGTTCGTTTCGGTTTCCATCAACCACCAGTAACACCCACCGTGTTGTTGCCGACCTGATCGATAAAGGAATTGAGAATGGCGAAATACACAATCTGCTTTTCGACAATAATTCGTACGAAAGCCTGTTGCTTTTGGGTCGTGCACTTCAAAACATGAAAGTACTTCCCGAATACAGGACGAGTTATATCACTTTATCACAATCGGAATTGGATCAGCACAATTATGTTAAAGGTGATACCGAAGGCATTGTAAACTATGGGTTAAGCATCAAAGGCATTATATTTGCCGCCATATTCATTGAAAACAGCGATGAGAATATTGTCAAAATCTCATTTCGTTCCCAGGGAGCTTTTGATGTCAATGCATTTGCCCGCGAACATTTCAACGGTGGCGGACACATAAATGCCGCCGGTGGAAAATCGCAATTATCATTGGTACAAACAGTTGCCCGCTTTGAAGAAATTATTACCCGAATTAAAATCTAATTGAGAATGCTAAGAAAATTTTGGATCTTCCTGCCGCTAATCACGCTCTTTTCCTGTAGCGAACAGCAGGCGCGCAAACCGGTCTCCCATTCGTCAGGGACTTTTATGAAGGAATCGATCGAGCGCAATAAACTTCTGGTGGCTGGCGAGGAAGATAAGATAGAAGCGATAATCAAAAAAGATACCGCCAATAACTATATCGCTTCTCAAAAGGGTTATTGGTATTTCTATCAGCAACGTAATACCGCCGACACACTGACTCCCAAAAAAGGTGACATCGCCTACTTCGATTACGAAATAAAGGATATTGAGGGTGAAATTATTTATTCACAACTCGAACTTCGTCCTCAGGAGTATTATGTCGATAAAGAACAAAAAATAATAATGGGTTTGCGCGATGGCATAAAACTTATGCGCAAGAATGAAACCGTTACTTTTCTTTTTCCGTCGCACATGGCCTACGGCTATCATGGCGATGAACGCCGAATACGTGAAAACGAACCACTGATTGTTACTGTGACCCTACGCGATTTTAAACCTGAACCTACCAACGAAGATTAAATGAAATTTCAATTTTTACCGCTGATCATTCTTGCGCTGCTTTTTTCGGCTTGCGACAAGTACAAGGAACTTGAAGATGGCCTTTATGCCGAAGTGAATACATCCAAAGGAACGATCCTGCTGGAACTGCACTATGAAAAAGCACCGATTACCGTGGCTAACTTTGTCACGCTGGCCGAGGGAAAAAACACTTTCGTACGTGACGACATGAAGGGAAAACCGTTCTATAACGGTCTTGTTTTTCATCGGGTCATCAAAGATTTCATGATACAGGGCGGCGATCCACTGGGAAATGGTGCCGGCGATGCCGGTTATAAGTTTGGCGATGAAATTACCGATCTGAAACATGAGAAAGGTGTTTTGTCGATGGCCAATTCGGGTCCGGGAACCAATAGCAGCCAATTTTTCATCACGCATGTCGAAACACCATGGCTTGACGGATTGCACACCGTATTTGGCAAAGTTGCCACCGGAATGGAAGTGGTCAACAATATCTCACAGGGCGATTTAATCAACTCGATCAAGATAGTTCGAATTGGAGAAGACGCGAAAAAGTTCAACGCTGTTAAAACTTTCGCCGATCACTTTTCGGTTGAAGCAGAAAATCTCTCAAAGAGGAAAGCTATCGAACAAGAAAATAAACGATTGTACCGGCAAAAGTACGAGATGGTGCTTGCCGATCAGAAAGCGTATTTTGATGAAACTAAAGCAAAAGCAACAAAAACCAATACCGGATTGCGCTATGTAATCTTGGATAAAGGAACTGGTTCCAAACCCTCTAAAGGCGAGCAGGTTTTTATTCATTACGCCGGCTTTTTTGAAACAGGAGAAGTTTTCGACACCAGTATCGAGCAGGTTGCAAAAACTTTTGGCACGTATGATGAACGCCGCGCCGCAGCGGTCGGGTACCAACCGGCACCATTTGTATACGGAACAAAGCGCGGAATGATTCCCGGTTTTATTGAAGGAATTGAAAAATTGAATATGGGCGGAAGTGCGCTTATATTCGTGCCTGCACATCTTGGTTACGGACCGCAGGGCGCCGGAGATGTAATTCCGCCCGACACCAATTTGGTTTTCGAGATACGAATGCGAAAGGATCAGTCGGATAAAGAGTAAATGAATAATGTTCCAATAAATCTAAACATATGAAAATAAATGCAATCTTATTTTTGCTGGTAGCGACCACATCGCTACAAGCGCAGAACGCTAAAAAGGCCGCACAACCCGACGGAATCTTTGCCGAAATGGAAACCAATAAAGGCAAAATCGTGCTGCAACTGGAGTATCAAAAAACTCCGATAACCGTGGCCAACTTCGTATCGCTTGCCGAAGGGACCAATCCCTTTGTAAATGTTGAGAAGTTGAAGAACAAGCCGTTTTTCGACGGACTCAAATTTCACCGGGTAATTAAGGATTTCATGATACAGGGTGGCGATCCTTTAGGTAACGGCTCTGGCGATCCAGGATACAAGTTCAAAGATGAGATAACCGATTTAAAACACGATCGCGGCGGAATTTTATCCATGGCTAATTCTGGCCCAGCAACCAATGGCAGCCAATTCTTTATTACCCATAAAGCAACACCATGGCTGGATGGAAAGCATACTGTTTACGGACATGTAGTGAGTGGGATGGAAACCGTAAATGCGATTCAGCAGGACGATGTAATCCTGCAGGTTAAAATCACAAGAAGAGGAAAAGACGCAAAGAATTTCGATGCGGCCAAAGTTTTTTCTAATTACTACGCAAATAAAGCCGAAGACGACAAAAAACAGGCGGCACTTGAAGCTGAAAATCGCAGAAAACAAGCCGAAGCCGATGCTGAAAGCAAGCGATTGCTGGAAGAGAAGATCGCGCCGGTCAAAAAAGCGAAAGCCGCATATTTTGATCAGTTGCGCACAACTGCAAAAGAAACTGCGTCTGGATTAAAATATAAAATTATTTCGAATGGAACAGGTTTAAAACCTGCCGCGGGAACACCTATTTTCATTCACTATGCAGGCTACTTTCCTGATGGCGGTTTATTTGACAGCAGTTACGACGACGTGAATCGGGCATATTTCCGTTTTGACGAGCGACGTGCGGCGCAGAATGGATACCAACCGTTCCCTTTCACCGCCGGCCAAAAACAGGGACTGATTGCCGGTTTTATTGAAGCTATCGAACAAATGTCGGTGGGCGATAAACTCGTCGCATTTATTCCGTCGATTTTAGGTTACGGTGCGTCGGGTCACAGTGGTGTAATACCTCCAAATGCCGATATCATTTTTGAGATTGAGCTCTTCGATAAAATGCCAGCTCCGAAAAAGTAATAAAAAAGGGATGATTTTTTTCATCCCTTTTTTTATTAAAACTTCCACTCAAATTCGTCATTGTCATTGATGATGGTGCCGGTCTCCAGTTTTACGACTTAGCCAAATTCGGCTTGAAGCACCAGCCAATGATCTTCGTTAAAATAACTTTCGGTAATGTCGAATTCCTCGAGTTCCCAAGAAGTCATTTTATGTTGTTGCAGAGTTGCCTTGGCATGGCCAATCTTCATTCCTATAATTTTATTCGAAAATAATGTGAGGTCCGGATGGGCGCAGATGATATATCCCAACCGAAAATCTTCGTCTTCATAAAATGTAAGTTGCCATTTCTGGTCGTTGTAGAGATACAGGATATTTTTCTCCTCATCAATTATCTTTTTATCTGGTTCCCCGTAAATAGCGATTACGTCCTGTTGCTTCATCCCAAAGAGCAACTTATCGATTCCGTGTTTGAGTTTTACTTCCATGATTTACATTTTTTATAAAGTTAGGATTTTTAAAATACAATCACAGGAGGAATCAGGTTAAAGCTACATTAATTTAACGGCCGACTGCAGCGCAGATTTGACATTTTTAAACCATTCATCTCTCAAGATACTGAGAACGATTGTATCGCGGCGGCCACCTTCAATGGTGGGCATATGGCTGCGAAGAACACCTTCGACGGTGCAGCCAATACTTTTCATGGCGGCAATACTTCTTGAATTGTTCTTATCGGCACGGAATTCCACCCGTTCGAGTTCCAATGTTTCAAAGGCATACCTCAACAGCAGGAATTTGCAGTGCTTGTTGAGTTTGGTACCGCGGAAATCCTCGCCATACCAGGTATAGCCAAGCTGCGCCGATCTATAACCCGGATTGATATCATAAAAACGCGTGCTACCCGCGAATGAATTTGAACGTTTGTCGAAAACTATGAATGGGTATGAGGTCTTATTCTCCCGATCGGAGATGGCAGCAGAAAGATATTGATGCAGGTTTTCTTCAGTATCTGGGCGCTGCAGCGAATAGTGCCATGTTTGCGGCTCGTTGTGGGTAAAAGGCAAAAGGTTATCATAATCAGATAATTCCAATGGCCGCAAAAGTACAACCTCATCCTCGAGAATCAATTTCTGGTTAAAATCGGATAGTATGTTCATAGGCGAATTACCCTAGCCCCGATAGAGCCGATATCCTGCCGCAGGCAGATAAAGGCGAAAGCGGGAAACAGCTTCTAATAGACAAAAGTACCGAATTCACTTTCGATGGTGAGTTTTTTGGAATTACTCTCCTCTGCCCTTCCAACTATCTGGGCCGCAACGCCAAAAGATTTGCTGATGGCGATAATCTCATTGGCAATTTCCTCAGGCACATACAATTCCATTCGGTGGCCGCAGTTGAACACCTGATACATTTCCTTCCAGTCGGTTGCGCTTTCTTGCTGAATCAGACGGAATAATGGCGGAACCGGGAACAGATTGTCTTTAATTACATGAAGATTGTCAATAAAATGCAGCACTTTCGTTTGCGCACCGCCGCTGCAGTGAACCATTCCGTGGATTCCCTTAGGGCCGATGCTTTCGAGGATTTTTTTGATGATGGGCGCATACGTGCGTGTGGGCGACAATACAAGTTTTCCGGCGTCGATAGGCGAACCCTGAACCTGATCGGTGAGCTTTACAGACCCTGAATAAACGAGTTCGTTAGGGACGAGCGCATCGAAACTTTCAGGATACTTTTGCGCCAGGTATTTACTGAAAACGTCGTGTCGCGCCGATGTCAGTCCGTTACTTCCCATGCCGCCATTGTAACTGCTTTCGTACGAAGCCTGGCCGAATGAAGCCAAACCGACAATCACATCGCCAGCCGAAATATTAGCGTTATCGATCACGTCGCTGCGTTTGAGCCGGGCTGTAACCGTCGAATCTACGATTATGGTGCGTACCAAATCACCGACATCGGCTGTTTCGCCCCCCGTGGAATGAATGGTCACGCCGAATCGCGCCAGGTCGGAGATCAATTCTTCGGTACCATTAATGATAGCCGAGATGACTTCGCCCGGAATCAGGTTTTTATTGCGGCCGATGGTTGAGGACAGCATTATATTGTCGGTTGCCCCAACGCAAAGCAGGTCGTCGATATTCATGATGAGCGCGTCCTGTGCAATGCCTTTCCAAACAGAGAGGTCGCCGGTTTCTTTCCAATACATATAAGCGAGAGCCGATTTGGTTCCGGCACCATCGGCATGCATGATGAGGCAATAGTCGGTATCCCCGGTGAGATGATCAGGAACAATTTTGCAGAATGCTTTTGGAAAAAGTCCTTTGTCGATGTTTTTGATTGCGTCGTGGACATCTTCTTTGGATGCCGACACGCCGCGCTGGCTGTATCGTTTGCTGGTATCGGAGCTCATAGAATGTGTTGTTGCACAAAAGTAACAATAATTCGCAAGACGGCGTCGGATTAAACTAAAATGCGGATGTGGATATCAATTTTCTACAATCAGGATTTCGACGCGGCGATTGGCATCGCGCTCTTCTTCATTTTTCTCCGGGATTGGATATATGGGCTGGGTATTGCCGTATCCTTTATAGGAAAGCCGTTTGCGGTCGATCTTTTTTCGGACCAAATAATTGTAGATAATTTTCGCGCGTTGGGTTGACAAATAGGTAAGGTCGTTATCGCCTTCGGTCTGACAGCAGATATGGCCCTGGATTTCAATCTTCAGACTGGGATTTTCCTGCATGGCGCACAGCAACTCATACAAGACAGGTTGTGATTGGGGCACGACGCGCGCCGACATGTTAAAGAAATTTATATTCTCAAGTTTTATTTTATCGCCATTTTTCGAGCGCTTGATTTTGCCGCCAAGTGATGTGGAATCGATTGTGGTAATTGCTGTTCGGGGCTTATCGGAGTAATGGACCACGACTTTGCGGTTTGCCCATTGATCTTTTTCCTGTTCGAAATCTTTTCCGAAACCGATCATTTCGTAATCGGCCAGCACTTTAATTCCACTGTTTCGCAAAAAGTTATAAACCTCATCGACTCTTTTCAGCGACAGCGTATCATTGTAGCTGCTGCTTCCCTTCCAATCGCAATAGCCATAAATTTTCGACACTTCCACGTGTTGATTCTTCCCGGCCCACGCGTTGAGTTCGCGCATTGCCTGAGCGTTTAAGGTATGTTTATCGAAATCGAAATATACTTCGAGTTGCTGTGCCGATGACGTCAGCGAAAAAAAAACAAAGATATTTAAGAACAGTATTCTCAACATAGCTATTGATTTTCAACTACCAGTATTTCTACCCTGCGATTGGCTGCGCGCTCCTGTTCATTTTTCTCCGGAATCGGGAATAATGGCCGATCGCTACCGAATCCTTTATATGAAATCCGATTTTTTGGAATATCATGTGCTTCCAAAAATTTATAGATCGCGCGCGCACGGTGGGTCGATAGATTATTCCGGTCGACCGGCATGCAGCAGAGATGTCCCTGAATTTCAATTTTCAGTTCCGGGTTTGACTGCATGACGAAAAGCAGTTCGTAGAGCTTTCCGCGGGAGTCGTTGG
>JADMKR010000232.1 GCA_015478765.1 Flavobacterium sp. | reverse complement strand
TTTTCTGCGTTGCGCGAATGTACACAATGAGAAACTTCCAATCATTTATGCAAATATCCGGGTTTGAAAAGGCGATATAATTTCAAAATATCGTAACTTTTTAATTTTCAAACCCAAGCTAAATGAATACAAAATATTTCGATCTGATTAACCAGACATATTATTTTCCACAAGAGGAATTTACCCTCAACAAAGACAATCTTCAGTTTCACAACATCGATTTGATGAAGCTTGTCGAGCAGTACGGAACTCCACTGAAATTCACCTATTTACCTCAGATATCAAACAACATCAACAGGGCTAAAAATTGGTTCCGGAAGGCGATGGAGAAAAATAAATATGACGGTAAGTATTACTATTGCTATTGCACCAAGAGTTCGCATTTTGAATATGTACTCAACGAGGCATTGAAGAACAACATACATATTGAAACTTCGTCGGCGTTTGACATCAACATCGTCGAGAAGCTTCTTGAAACGGGCAAGATCAGCAAAAGTACTTATGTAATTTGCAATGGATTCAAGCGCGACCAGTATGTAGGCAATATCGCGCGCGTGATCAATAACGGCCATAAGAATACCATTCCCATCATTGATAATTATGAAGAACTTGATTTGCTCCAAGCGGAAATCAAAGGCAAATTTAAAATTGGGATAAGGATTGCCGCTGAAGAGGAACCAAAATTTGAATTTTACACATCGCGACTGGGCATCGGTTATAAAAATATTGTCAATTTTTACCGAAAGCAGATTCAGGAAAATGAAAATCTGGAGTTAAAGATGCTTCACTTTTTTATCAATACCGGAATCAACGACAACGCCTATTATTGGAATGAGCTCGTTAAATGTATTAAAGTGTACATCGCGCTCAAAAAGGAATGTCCGTCGCTGGACAGCCTGAATATTGGTGGCGGATTCCCGATCAAGAACTCGCTTGCGTTCGAATATGATTATCAATATCTGATAAATGAAATCATCAACCAGATCAGCATCGCGTGTGATGAGGCCGAGGTAGATGTGCCGGATATTTTCACCGAGTTTGGCTCGTTTACCGTGGGCGAAAGTGGCGGTGCGATCTATCAGGTGTTATATCAAAAGCAACAAAATGATCGTGAGAAATGGAATATGATCGATTCGTCTTTCATCACCACGCTGCCCGATACCTGGGCGATCAACAAAAGGTTTATCATGCTGGCCGTGAATCGCTGGAACGATCAGTATGAACGTGTCTTACTAGGCGGCATGACTTGCGACAGCGACGATTATTACAATTCGGAGCAAAACATGAATGCCATTTACCTGCCGAAATACAATAAGGAAAAGCCATTATATATTGGTTTTTTCAACACCGGCGCTTATCAGGAAACGATCGGCGGTTTTGGCGGACTGCACCACTGTTTGATTCCGCAGCCCAAACATATACTGATCGACCGTGACGAAAATGGGATACTGGCTACCGAAGTATTTTCGGAACAGCAGACCGCGGAGCAAGTTCTTAATATTCTTGGTTACGACCGAAAATAAGTTTTTAGAAAACTTTAGTAGCGGCGCGGCCGGATGCTCAACTTCTTTTTGTACTTTCAAATAGAATCTGTTGCCCAAATATCTAACTAATAACAATCACAATAGCATGACTAAAGGACCTATAAGCCAATTTATACAAAAGCATTATCTCCATTTCAATTCTGCGGCGCTTGTTGATGCAGCCAAAGCCTACGAACAGCAATTGGAAAATGGTGCAAAAATGATGGTGACCCTGGCGGGCGCTATGAGTACGGCCGAGATCGGGAAGATCTTTGCCGAAATGATCCGTCGCGACAAAGTACAGATTATCTCGTGCACCGGTGCAAACCTGGAGGAAGACATCATGAATCTGGTAGCGCATTCGCATTACGAACGGGTTCCGAATTACCGGGATCTGACTCCGCAGGAAGAATGGGATTTGCTCGAGCGCGGCCTAAATCGTGTAACTGATACGTGTATTCCCGAGCATGAAGCTTTCCGACGTTTGCAAAAGCACATCTTTAAAATTTGGAAAGACGCCGACGATAAAGGCGAACGATATTTCCCGCATGAATTCATGTACAAAATGTTGCTTTCAGGCGTATTGGAAGAATACTACGAAATCGATCTAAAAGATAGCTGGATGTATGCCGCGGCCGAGAAAAATTTGCCGATTGTCGTTCCGGGTTGGGAAGACAGCACCATGGGCAACATCTTTGCATCGTATGTGATCAAAGGCGAATTGAAAGCGTCCACCATGAAATCGGGAATTGAATATATGGGTTACCTGGCCGACTGGTATCAAAAAAATAGCGGCAATGGTGTCGGATTTTTCCAGATTGGCGGTGGAATCGCAGGCGACTTCCCAATATGTGTCGTTCCGATGCTTTATCAGGATTTGGAAATGCACGATGTACCGTTTTGGAGTTATTTCTGCCAAATATCTGACTCTACAACAAGCTACGGCTCCTATTCCGGAGCAGTTCCGAATGAGAAAATCACCTGGGGAAAACTTGACATTAAAACTCCTAAATTTATTATTGAATCGGATGCAACTATAGTTGCGCCCTTAATTTTCGCTTACCTGTTGGATTTATAATATTTTTTTATGAAAAGAATTATTGTTGATTATTCGAAACTGACCAATGAAATCCTGACACTATTAGTCGATAGGTTTCCAGATGGATATGATGATTCTCATATCGTCAGGTTTCGAAATGCGCAAAACGAACTTATTGAAGCGGTCGAAGTACGCACCGATGACACCATTTACCTTGTGAAGGTTAGCACCAAACTCGCCAGCCGTCTTGAAAAATTCGACGAAGATGATCTCGACGATGTAGTTGAACCGATTGACGCTATCAAAGATATTGATCTCGAGGATGACGATGACGAAGACATTGAAGAGGTTGAAGACACCATCGATCATGAAGATGATCCCGATGACGAGGAAGAACAAGAAGAAGAATAATAATTAGGAGCCTACGGGCTCCTTTCTACATAAGACATGCGCCAGATAAACTATAAGTATCGTTCCTGGAAAATGCGCTGATGATGGTTTTGATGGCCAATTATAATAAACCCGGCGGCGCGAACCGACATTGGCGATCCCGATGCCATTCCGACGCGCATCAGTTCCTCATTCGAAAACGTTTTAAAAAGGTATAATGTCGATTGGCGAACAACTGCCAACTCGGTCAGTAAATGCTGAATCGACCGATTATGACCCTGGGCCACTACAGCGTAATCATTCTCTTCAAAACCAGGTAACGCAGTTTTGTCATTGCGGGCAAATCGCAGGGCGCGATAACTAAAAATCCGCTCACAGTCGATTAGATGCTGTAAAATATCTTTTATTGTCCATTTCCCTTCTGCATAACGATAATCGAATTTATCCATCGGAATATCCTGAACAAACCGGATCAGGCGATGTACCGATATCTCGAGTTCCTCTATAAGTTCGATGTTTGTAAGCGTGCCGACATAAGGAGCGTAAAAGTCGGCGTATTCAGCGTGATTGAGTTCGTCTGATGTCATAGAAAATCAATAAAAAACCCGAACAGATGTCCGGGTTATAAACTTACATATTTTTGAAAATGGTATGCATTAATCGTTTTTTGTCATTGATGCTTTCTTCAAGCGAAATCATGGTTTCAGTGCGATATACACCTTCAATGTCGTCGATCATAAAGATTACATCCTTGGCATGTTTGGTATCTTTGGCGCGTATCTTACAGAAAATATTGAATTTTCCGGTGGTAACATGTGCCACTGTAACGAATGGAATCTCGTTTATACGCTGCAGTACAAATTTTGTTTGAGAAGTATTGTTGAGGAATACACCCACATAGGCTATAAAGGAGTAGCCTAGTTTTTCATAGTCCAATGTCAGCGACGAGCCCATTATAATCCCTGCATCCTCCATCTTCTTTACCCGAACATGCACTGTACCGGCCGAGATCAGCAATCTTTTCGCTATATCTGTAAATGGAACCCGGGTATTATCGATCAGCATGTCTAAAATTTGATGATCGACCTCATCTAAACGAAATTTGCTCATAATGATTTTTTAATGTATTATATGATTTATTATAGTATGCTTTAAAACAGGCGATTATCGATCCTTGTATTGCCGAGAGAAAAGAAAGCCGGCTCGCCAACGATAGGACAATTTCCAGTACTATTCGAAAAGAGTTCGCCCTCGGCATCTATTTCCTTATGGGCAAAAAAACCGGATAAGTTTCCAATTTCAGCGATGTAACCGTTAAACTGAATTCTATCTTCCGAAAGTTCTTCCCGATACTGAACTGCAAAATTCGTAATTTTTTCAATACCATCATAGGAAATTTTTGCATTTCGATAAACTATATCATAATAATTCGCTTTATTTTGAGGAATACGCATATATTCTGTAATTCCATTAGTAACTATATCGTTGTCGCATTTCGATTTTATTGCCGAAACCAAAGCCAGCAAAAAGTATCGTCGCACAATTTCCCGCTGATAGTCATTTGGGAAATGACCCGCCTCGATTAGGACCGTAGGGAATCCAAGATGCTGAAAGCTATCGCCTGCGCAGTTACTATTGAAACTATCATCAAAGCGGCCAACCATGCCGGGAACAACGTTTTGAAGAGCTTCATTTATCCTCACAATGATATCAACGGCGTGCAAACGGACATCATTAAATTCGCATTCTGCATTATATGCCGGAGCAAGTAACGAAATTGTCGCAGGCCGACCCGTATCGCCAACACCAAATATTGTTCGCTGATCATGCAGGTTCAGGCATAATGAAGGTTTGAAAGAATCAACCACCGAACGCAACGCTCTTGATTCGGGTTGCGATAAATCGGCAAAATCCCTGTTGATATCGATACTATTGGCATTCTCACGCGTGTAAACTTCGCCGCCATCCGGATTCAACATCGGTATTATACAAATGGTAGTCTGCTTATGTATGAAATTACTCAGTGGCGAGTCCGAGGCCATTAAGTTTAGAAAATCGAAAATTGCCTTTGTTGCTGTTGTTTCATTGCCGTGCATTTGCGACCACATCAAAATACGCGTTGGTCCATTTCCGATTGTTAGCGAATAAAGTGGCCGGCCTAAAACCGAGGTTCCAATAATCTCCCGATGAGCAATTTGATTACCTATTATTAGCGGTTCAATATCCGACAATCGTATGTAGCGGCCGTGCAGTCGAGATTCGTAAATCTTGTCGACATCATAACAATAATTCATAGCTTAATAGTATAGTTACAAAAGTAAACATCTTTAAAATTACATCTGTAATGTTATAGAATAGCAATTAATATACATTTGTAAACGTTGTGATCGTGTGAATCCCGAATTGAAATTACAATCGTCACTTCGATTATAAATATTATTCTAATTAATTGCATTTCAGTTTGTTAATTTCATTCATATAAAGTAACAAGTAAACTGCAGAAATTAAACATTACATTTGTAACCGTTAATTTGTTTATGCCAACATCGTGGAAAAAATCACTGCCAGAATATCTCAAATTTTAAAATTCTACAATTTAAGTGCGGCTTCATTTGCCGATAAATTAGGGGTACAGCGTTCCGGACTTTCGCATATCCTGTCGGGTAGAAATAAACCGAGTCTCGATTTTATTATCAAGATCACCAACACATTTGATGAAATAGATGTTAACTGGTTATTGCATGGCAAAGGGAGTTTTCCCAAACAGGAATCAGCCCAGGTAGAAAGTACTCCCCCATTGTCTGAGTCAACTGCTCCCATATCCAAGGCCGATAACAAGAATAAGTCTGAAGTAAAATTGGATTCAGCCAGGAATGTAGCCAAAATCGTGGTTTTTTATACCGACGGCACATTTTCAGATTACAGTCCGAGGGATTAAATTTCGGCCGGCGGCGTAAAACTATATTTGCCCACCTTACCGCTGACGCCTTTAAAGAAACTTTGGATTTCAGGCAAATCGGCTTTGATATTAGACGAGGGATAATAGGGCGGTGCAATCTTCACCGTTTTGGTTTTATAATCGAATGCGACGGCAATAATCGGCACTTTCGCCTTTACTGCTATATAATAAAAGCCCGTTTTTAGACGGCTGACATGTTTTCGGGTGCCTTCCGGTGCGATAGCCAGACGAAAAACATCCTTACTTTCAAATACCGATGCTATTGCGTCAACTTTATTGAGACCGCCGCTTCTATCTATTGGCGTGCCGCCCATCCAGGTGAAATATTGGCCAAAAGGGAATCTAAAGAGTTCTTTTTTGGCTACAAATGCAATATCAATATTCAAGGTTCCGCGTACAAACAGACCTATGATGAAATCGAACCAGCTTGTATGCGGTACGATTATAAAAACGCACTTGCGTATCGCAGGATCAAAACGGCCATCCATACGCCAGCCTAGCACCCTAAAAAAAATCCATCCGTATAACCTTTTCTTCATGTCTGCATTTGGGGTAAAAATAACATTTATTATTATTTTTGGCCAAAACTTGCCTCAATGTTAAAACGCCTGCTAAGCTTCTTCATTCCTGTAAATATCCATAAACGCGAATCGGTTATAAGTAAATCACTGGAAGTCACTTGGAACAATGGAAAATTGGTGCTGGATTCCAAAAATACCAATTATTCTTTCGGAAGTTTGCAGCGCATTTTGCGAATCGGTTTAAATCACATCGGTTTTGACAACCTGCGAAAGATGAATCACATTCTCATTTTAGGCGTTGCCGGGGGAAGCGTAATTCGGACGTTAACACATGAGATCGCATACAAAGGAAAGATCACAGGTGTTGATATCGATGCCGAAGTGATTGCGGTGGCTAACGAATATTTTGGTCTGTCGACTATTCCGGGTGTTGAAATCGTTATCGATGACGCATTTGAATTCGTTTTAAAAACCAAAGGCAAATACGATCTGGTTGTAATCGACATCTTCAGTGATATCAGTATGCCTAACTTTCTTTTCGAGAGTTTTTTCGTCAATCATATTTCCCAAATCCTGGTGCCGGGCGGCCATATACTTTTCAATACAATGATACTTTCGGCGGCCGATGAAAAGCGGAACCAACAGTACATAGCCGACATCGACCGCAGCCGATTACAAGTGCGCACCATTCCCCGGCTTGAAAAGCACAATGAACTGATTGTTATGACTAAAAAAGATGCGTAGATTATGAGGTAAATTTGTATTTTTGGAATTAACCTACTTCACATGAACCCACACGAGCAGCTTATTGAGGAATTCTATGCCGGATTTGCGGCCCACAACGCAAAAATCATGATTAGTTGCTATCATCCCGACATCACATTTACAGATCCAGCCTTCGGCACCCTGACCGGAACAGATGTATCAGACATGTGGAGCATGCTCATCGAACGCAGTGGTGGAAATTTAGTCGTTGAATACTCGAACATCAGAGCAGACGAAAGCATAGGATCGGCACTTTGGACAGCAACTTATGAATTTTCGAAGACCAAGCGAAAAGTCCACAACATGGTTTCATCGCGTTTTGAATTCAAGGACGGATTGATCATACGTCATACCGATGAATTCGACATATGGAAATGGAGTCGGCAGGCACTTGGTTTTTCAGGCAAAATCTTCGGTTGGAGCCCAATCATGAAGAAGAAGATTCAACGCCACGCAATATCGTCGCTTCGCAAATACCAGCAAACGCTAAAATCGGTTTAAATCAAGATCCCATTCTTGAGACGCGTCATACTTAAGATGTCCGTTGCTGACCGTCAGCGGCGATGCAATGTTGTTGGTATAAAGAGCTCCGGTTCCCAATCCCTGTGGTATGGTGGTCTGTAAAGTGTAAGTCCACTGCGCGATTGCATTTAGTCCGATGTTACTCTCAAGTGCCGATGTTATCCACCATCCGATATTAAGTTGGTTGGCGATCTCAATCCATTCTTGGGCGCCACGAAAACCACCTACAAAACTCGGCTTTAAAATTATGTATTGAGGGAGGATTTCACGCAACAAATTTTGTTTGTCGGACCGACTTACGATTCCTATCAATTCTTCGTCAAGCGCAATGTCTAAATTCGAAGATCTGCACAGCTCTGCCATGATGTCATGCTGATTTTTAAGAATAGGTTGCTCTATGCTATGTAATTCTAATTCAGATAGTTTATTGATTTTATATAAAGCATCTGTCGACGAGAATCCTCCGTTGGCGTCGACTCGTAATTCAATTTCTTCCGACGAGAAATTTTGTCGTATTTCTTTTAAAATAGCCAACTCCTCATCAAAATCTATGGCGCCAATTTTAAGTTTAAGGCATTTGAATCCGGCGGCTATTTTCGCCACAATCTGCTTTTTCATCGACACGGCATCGCCCATCCATATCAATCCGTTTATTGAAATCTGGTCGTTGCCTCGGGTAAATTCGGAAGGAAATAGAATATAAGGATTGGCATTTTTCAATGATCGGAATGCGCATTCGACTCCCATCTGAATCGAAGGAAATTCGCGAAGCTGCTCCCAAAGCGCATGTTCACCCAGCGAAATGTTATCACAAACCCATCGTAGCTTCTCCTCATAATCGGGACGGTCGTCAAAACTTAGTCCGCGCAAAAGACCGCACTCGCCTATTCCTGTCCTTTCACCGTCTTTTATGACCAGGAACCAGGTTTCTTTCTGGCGAAGTACGCCGCGTGAAGTACCGGCGGGCTGTTTAAAGTCGAGTATATACTGTGCGTATGTAGCTTTCAAAAGATATTTATCTGTTGTGATTCTGTAGCATTGTGGCAGTCGATGCAGTCGATCGAAGTGCGGGCTATAAATCGAGTGATTCACCAATGCCAAGCAGCATCAGATCTTTTCCTACATCGAAGAATTTTTTGATGGCTTCATTATGGTTGATTTCAATATAACCGAACGTATCGAAATGGTAGCCGAGTATTTTATCGCATTTGACAAAATCGGATGCTATTATTGCGTCGTCCACATCCATGGTAAAGTTACTACCAATGGGAAATACGGCAAGGTCAAGTTTGGTGCGCATCGGAATCAACTTCATATCATATGTAAGCGCGGTATCGCCGGCAATATAGATGTTTTTGTGTTCGCCTTCAATGACGAAGCCGCCCGGATTTCCACCATAAGTACCATCCGCAAAAGAACTTGAGTGAATAGCGGTCACATACTTCACCCAGCCAAAATTAAATTCCCAGCTACCGCCATGGTTCATGGGATGGCATTTAAAACCCTTTTGCTCATAGTAAGCTGCGATTTCAGCATTTGATATAATCACGGCGCCGGTGCGGCCAGCAATTGCCTCCACGTCCAACGTATGGTCGCCATGCGCATGGGTTATCAGGATATAATCTGCTGCCAAATCACCTACATTGATGTGGCTGGCTTTTGGATTGGCTGAAATGTAAGGATCCACCAATAGTTTTATACCATTAATATCAATTCCAAGCGATGCATGTCCGTAAAAAGTTATTTTCATAGTTATAGGATGTTGTTGGTTATGACCTTATAAATCTGGACGAAAATATCAGAAAAAAAGAAAATCAGGCACAGTGAAAGCAGTACTGACAGAATAAATGTGCTGATAGCGAGTCGGCGAAGTTCCGGATCCAGTAGTCTCGCATCGGCATTGCGCGATACTCTATACAGGTGCGTACTGAGCGGGATAAAAGCTAAAAGAAATAGATATTGATCAAACTGGAAGTTTTTGAGTACAGCGAAGACCACTACCAAAATCATAGCGGCAACTATCAGAAAGTAATGATACAGCTTTGCTTTGGCACCGCCAATTTTGACTACCAATGTATTTTTTCCTACCATGCGATCTGAAATTTCGTCGCGCATATTATTCAGATTCAGCACGCCAACACTTAAAAATCCAATTGCGGTAGCAGGAAGCAACAAAGTGTAGTCGAGCTCTTTAGAAAACATAAAATATATCCCCAGTGTACTCACTAGACCGAAAAATACGAATACGAAAATGTCACCATATCCGCGGTAGCCGTAAGCTGTATTTCCTACTGTGTATCGAATAGCGGAAGCAATGGCTATAATTCCAAGGAACAGAAACGTTAATGAATATATCAAATAATCTTCTTTGAACGAATAGTAAATTAACAATATAGCCGATATCAGTGTCAGGATCGATGTGATGATCATTGCACGCATCATCTCCTTGGGTGTGATCAGGCCGCTTTGGATGGTGCGTGCCGGGCCAACGCGATCGCCATTGTCGGTTCCTTTGGTACCGTCGCCGTAATCATTGGCAAAGTTGGAAAGTATTTGCAGCCCCAGCGTGGTTGTCAGAGCGAAGAAAACTATATTCCAGTTGAACATCGCCTGTGACATTGCATAAAAACTACCCAGTAAGATTCCGGATACTGATAATGGTAATGTACGTACCCGCGCTGCTTCGATCCAATGTCTCATATTTTGCTTTCTGTTTAATGTGTTTACATCCAGTTTCGGTCGGATGTTTCTATTTCGTGTAACCAATGATTCACATATTGCCGCATCCTGTCGAACTCACCGAGTTGAAAGTCTAGATTTCCGCCGGCGGTATGCAGGGTGAGCGATCCTATATTCAATCCTTTGTGCCAAAACAACTGCGATGTCGAAACTGCCTGAATTTTAGCAGGTTCGATAATTTGGTTCGTAACATCCCAGGCCCCACTTTGCTTTATGATAAATCCCTCGCTTACAAACAGACGGTAATTTCGATATGAAAAATATACAATCAAACCAATAAGTGCAATGTAGATCGGCACAATCCATACATATTCCATAAGTAGCGGTTCATTTATGGCAACCAAAGCAAACACACCTAAAGGTAACACAATTGAAAGGAATATTGAAAAAATCAGCTTACGGATATTGGGCCGCAACATGATTCCTTTTTGCGGAACAACATCATATAAAAGCCGCATAATGGCATCGCGCTCTTTTTCATCACACCCCGGAATTTCCACTATAGAGTTCTTCTGCTTCCCTTCGCCCCCGCCCGCCTGCCTGATCTTGATCTCAGAAACATCGAGTCGTTTTTGAAAGAAGTTCCGCGTGACAAATGCTATTTGTGCGCGCTGCGGACGTAAAATGGTACTTTTTTTATTGATTAGTCCGTATGCCAATAATAAAGAGCCGCTTTGTCGGGTCATGTGCATGCCGTAGAATTTCACGACGGTGCGAAGAATATTGATCACCAGCAACAGCAAAAGCATCATCACTACAAAAATCAATAATGATCTTGCCATAAAACCCTGGGTAAGATATTGTTCCAGCTGAGCTTCGTCAATTGATTCGGTGTTGACCAACTGCCGAACATTCTCATACACGGTGACAAAAAATGCCAGTATCAGGCCGATGCTCCGGATGTAATTGGAAGTGATTCCGATCTTTAATAAGCTCAGCAGACTAATATTGATAAGTGAATCCGTCTCCGCCGTACTTGGATTGGCATCGGTACTATCACCCGAAGACACTCTATGGGCATTATCCAGCAATTTAGCCTTTAATGCAAGCGCAAGGTCATGGGAGACTGCCTTGATCATACCTTCTTTATTGGATGATCCGGCGCTGTCAACATCGAGTTCGTATACTGAAATTATCCTCTGAATAAGCGACTGGTTGATGTTTACCTGCTGGATTTTTTCCAGTTGAATCGCAGTTTTGCTTTTGTTGAAAATACCTTCACTGATGATAAACTCATTATTTTCAGCATCGATATAAAAGGTAAAGTTCAGGTATTTAAGATATGCGGCGATTCCCGCAACTGCTATAAAGCCGAAAACGCCGACTGATATTACTAAAAAATCGTACGATTTCTCGCGAAAAACATATAGAAGTGCAATCGGCCAGAAGGCTCTCGCAAATTGCCGAACAGTATCGAAGAACATCACCAGTACTCCAATGGGCGACTGCCTTTGCGGCGTGCTGAAATCGGTCATCACAGTTCCTTTTTTATTTTCCCCATCAGCAGTTGTTTGATATTTTCGGCTTCCTCCTTCGGAATTCCGGGTATTTCCAGATCGCTTCCGCTGCCTCCGGCCGTGAAAATGTGGATTTCTGCCAAATCAAAATAACGGGGAATCAATCCTTCGTGCAATGCCACGTGCTGAACGCGGTTATAAGGCACAATCACCGTTGTGGTGCTGATTACCCCACTTTGGAACAAAACATCGTGCGTGCGGAAGGCATAGCCTTTTTTGACGAATGATAATCGGGTGAAAATCGTGAGCAATCCGAAGAAGACAATAAATGCCGTTCCGATTTCGAACATATATTCCCGCCAATGGTCGTTGAAAAACAGGGCCAGTGAGAGAGCAACCGATGCGATTACAAAAAAAATTGCGAGATTAAGAAGCAGAACATGCCAGTAAGCCGGATGCAGTTTCGTAAACTGTACTTCTTCAAATCGCGGCAGTGTAGTTGTATCGATTGTCGTATTGGTAAAATTTTCCACGTAAAGATTTATAATGTTATGGCAACCACTTCTTTTCGAAATTAGGTTTCCTTTTTTCCAAAAATGCATCCCGCCCTTCTTTTGCCTCATCGGTCATATAGGCAAGGCGGGTCGCTTCGCCGGCAAAGACTTGTTGTCCTACCATCCCGTCATCGGTAAGGTTCATGGCAAATTTGAGCATTTTGATCGATGTAGGCGATTTTGCCAAAATTTCCTGAGCCCATTCATAGGCTGTATCTTCCAGTTGATCGTGCGGGACAACAGCATTCACCATTCCCATCTCAAAA